>NZ_JBGMOE010000190.1:0-236175 GCF_041424195.1 Tardiphaga sp.
TCAAGCCCGGCTCGATGGACAAGCTCGGCTTCACCCGCGAGCGGCTGCGCAAGGACTATCCGCGGCTGATCTGCTGCACCATCACCGGCTATGGCGACACCGGCCCCTACGCCCATCGCAAGGCCTATGACCTCCTGATCCAGGCCGAAAGCGGCCTCGCCTCGATCACCGGCGGCCCCGAAGGCCCGTCGCGCGTCGGCGTCTCCATCGTCGATGTCGCCACGGGTGCAGCCGCCCATGCCGCGATCCTCGAAGCACTGATCGGCCGTTCGGTGTCCGGCGAAGGCGCCGACATTCGCATCTCCATGTTCGACGTGATGGCCGACTGGCTCACCGTGCCGCTGCTCAATGCCGAGGCCGGCAACGATCCGAAGCGCATGGGCCTCGCCCATCCCTCCATCGCGCCTTACGGCGTGTTTCGCTCCAGGGACGGCAAGGACATCCTGATCTCGATCCAGAGCGAGCGTGAGTGGAAGATCCTCTGCGCCAAGGTACTCGGCAATGCCGACCTCGCCGCGGATCCGCGCCTCGTCAACGGCGTCGAGCGCGTGCGCAACCGCGCCTTCACCGACCAGACCGTCAGCGACATCTTCGGATCGCTCAGCCGCGACGAATTGCTGGCACGGCTGACCGAGGCCGACATCGCCTTTGCCGAAGTGAACACCATGGCGGATCTCACCAACCATCCGCATCTGCGGCGCATCACCGTGAACACGCCGAATGGCGAGGTGTCCTATCCGGCGCCGGCGGCGATCTGGGTCGGTGCGCCGCGCAGCTATGGCGCCGTGCCCGGCATCGGCGAAGTGCAGAAGTAGTCTTCAGGATCAGACGGAGGTCATCATGACCGACAAGCTCGACATCGATCACCTCAAGCAGTGGATCGGTCGCACGGACGAGCAGTCCGACGTCATCACCGCGCAGCTCGTGAAAGGCCTGCGCGCGACATTGTTTCTCGACATCGGCACGCCGAAGCCGGGCGACGCCGCGCCGTTCACGACCCATTGGTGCCTCGCCCAGGCGGTGGCGGCCATGGACAAGCTCGGGCCGGATGGCCATCCCGCGCGCGGCGGTTTCCTGCCGCCGGTGCCGCTGCCACGCCGCATGTGGGCCGGCGGCGAAGTGCAGTTCATCGAGCCGCTGCTTGTCGGCGATGAGGTGACGCGCTCGTCGAAAATCCTCGACGTCAATCTCAAGACCGGCTCCACCGGCGCGCTGTGCTTCGTCAATGTGGAGCACCTGATCACCACGAAGCGCGGCCTCGCCATCCGCGAGCGTCAGGACATCGTCTATCGCGACATGCCGACCAGCATGGCGCCGCCCGCGCCCGCACCGAAGGAAGTCCCTGCGGCGAAGCATCGGGAAACGCATTACGCCGATCCCGTGCTGCTGTTCCGCTACAGCGCACTGACCTTCAACGGCCACCGCATCCATTACGACCGCGACTATGTCACCAAGGTCGAGTTCTATCCGGGCCTCGTGTTTCATGGGCCGCTGCAGGCGGCCTTGCTGGTGGAATTCGCGGCGAAGCTGAAGGGCGGCAAGGCGCCCGCGAAATTCAGCTACCGCGGCGTGTCGCCGCTGTTCGACGGCGCGGATTTTTCGGTGAATGCGAATGAGACGGCGGACGGGCTCGAGGTCTGGACGGCGAACCACCAGGGCGCGCCGACCATGAAGGCGACCGCGAGCTGGTAAGTTCGCCGCCCCTCTCCGCCACCACACCCAGCCCTCATCCTGAGGAGCGCGCCCTTGCGCGCGTCTCGAAGGATGATGGGAATGCGCCACCATGGTTCGAGACGGCGCTACGCGCCTCCTCACCATGAGGACGGAGTTTGTTTATGCCCCCTCACGGCATTGACTCACCACACTTTCCTGCTGTTGATGAGTCAACAGCACACGGCAGACAACTGCCCGATAATGTGAGGAAACCGCCTTGGCCCGCGACAGCAAGACAACCGCCGCCCGTACTCCCGTGACCGTCAAGGACGCCACGCTGAATCTCTTGCGCGGTTTCGGCATCAAAAAAGTGTTCGGCAATCCCGGTTCCACCGAACTGCCGTTCCTCTCCGACTGGCCGGACGATATCGACTACGTCCTTGGCCTGCAGGAAGCCTCGGTGATCGGCATGGCCGACGGCTATGCGCAGGCGACGCGCAATGCCGCTTTCGTCAATCTGCATTCCGCCGCCGGCGTCGGCCATGCGCTGGGCAATATCTACACCGCGCATCGCAACCAGACGCCGATGGTGATCACCGCGGGCCAGCAGGCGCGCAGCATCCTGCCGCTGCAAGCGTTCCTCTATGCCGAGCGCGCCTCGGAATTTCCGCGACCCTATGTGAAATACAGCGTCGAGCCCGCGCGTGCCGAGGACGTGCCGGCGGCGATTGCCCGCGCCTATTATGTGGCGATGCAGCCGCCCTGCGGGCCGACCTTCGTCTCGGTGCCGATCGACGACTGGACGCATCAGGCCCAACCTCTTGAAGCACGCCATGTCAGTCGCGAGCTCGGGCCGGATCCCCGGGCGATGCAGGAACTGGTCGCCGCACTCGGCAACAGCAAGACCCCTGCGCTGATCGTCGGCCCCGGGATCGACCGCGCAGAGGCTGTCGATCTGATGGTATCAGTCGCAGAGAAGACCAAAGCCGCCGTCTGGGTCAGCCCGTTCTCTGCGCGTTGCAGTTTCCCGGAGCGTCATCCGCAATTTTGCGGCTTCCTGCACGCCTCGCCGGCGCAACTGTCGGACGCGCTGAAAGACTACGACCTCGTCGTCGTCATCGGCGCGCCGGTCTTCACCTTCCATGTGGAAGGCCATGCGGCAATCTTCGACGGCGATACCACGATCTTCCAGATCACCGACGATGCGGACTCCGCAGCCGTGGCGCCGATCGGCACCAGCATTATCGCGACCATGAAGCCGGCGCTCAAGCTGCTGCTTGAACTGCTACCAGACACGACACGAAACATCGCCAAGGGCCGCATCCTGCCGCCGCCGCCGGTGGCCAGTGACCCGATCCCGATAGATTATCTGCTGCACACGCTGTCGCGGGCCATGCCATCGGATGCGATGCTGGTGGAAGAAGCGCCATCGCATCGCCCGGCGATGCAGAAGTATCTTCCTATGCGCGGCGCCAACAGTTTCTACACCATGACCTCAGGCGGTCTCGGCCACTCGCTGCCGGCATCTGTCGGCATGGCGCTGGGCTATCCGGACCGCCGCACCGTGTGCCTGATCGGCGATGGCTCGGCGATGTATTCGATCCAGGCGCTGTGGACCGCTGCACAGCGCAAATTGCCTTTAACTATAGTGGTTATCAACAATTCCGGTTACGGCGCGATGCGTTCGTTCAGCCAGGTGATGCAGGTGCGCAATGTTCCCGGACTGGATCTTCCCGGTCTGGATTTCGTCAAACTGGCCGAAGGCATGGGCGCGCATGCGGCCCGTGTGAGCAAGTCTTCGGAACTCGCCGGCGCGTTCGGGCAAAGCCTGCAACATCCGGGCGTCAGCCTTGTCGAAGTCATCGTCGACTCGGCCGTTCCTGTGCTTTATGGACAGAAGCATTGATATCATGGGATCATAGCGGAAGGGCCGGCATGACCAAGCAGCCGAACGACAACGCCAAGAAATCGCACAGCTCGCACTGGGGTGCCTTTTCCGGACAGTGGGTCGACGGCAAGCTCGTCATCACGCCGCATCCGATCGATCCCGATCCGAATCCGATCATCCAGAATTTTCCCGAGGCACTCCGCCACAAGGCGCGCATCGCCAAGCCGATGGTGCGCCGTGGCTGGCTCGAAAATGGCCCGGGCCCGGACGATCGGCGCGGCCGCGACGCATTCGTCGAAATGGAATGGGACGAGGTACTCGACCTGCTCGCCGGCGAGCTGAAGCGTGTCAAGGACACCTACAGCGCCAAGGCGATCTATGGCGGCTCCTATGGCTGGTCGAGCGCGGGCCGCTTCCATCACGCACAGAGTCAGATTCATCGCTTCCTGAACGTCGCGCTCGGCGGCTATGTGCGTTCGGTCAACAGCTACTCGGCCGGCGCATCGACGGTGCTCATCCCGCACATCCTCGGCAACTACGAAGACATGACCCGCCGCAATATCGGCTGGGACGAGATCGTCGAACACACCGATATCATCCTCGCCTTCGGCGGCATGAACACCAAGAACTCGCGCGTTGCCGGCGGCGGCATCAGCAAGCATACCGAACATCGCGACATGATCGCGCTCTCCAAGCGCGGCGGCGAACTCGTGCTGATCTCGCCGCTGAAGAGCGACCTGCCGGATGAGGTCAACCAGGACTGGGTCGCCGCGCGTCCCGGCACCGACGTGGCGCTGATGCTCGGCATCGCGCACACCGCGGTCATGGACGGCACCCATGATCGCGCGTTCCTCGCCAGCCACACCCATGGCTGGGACACCTTCGAGGACTATCTGATGGGCCGCAGCGACGGCCAGCCGAAAGATGCCGCCTGGGCTGCCGGCATCACCGGCCTCACAGCCGAGGCCATCCTCAAGCTGGCGCGTCGCCTGCCCGGCAAGCGCGCGCTGTTCGTCGTGGCGCATTCGCTGCAGCGGGCCAAGCATGGCGAACAGCCGGTCTGGATGGCTTCGGTGCTGTCGGCGATGTTCGGCCAGTCCGGGCTGCCCGGCGGCGGCTTCGGCTATGCGCTCGGCGCCATCGCGAATTACGGACGCCGCCAGAATGCCGTGCCGATCGCCGGCCTGCCGCAGGGCAAGAACGGCGTCAGCGAGTTCATCCCGGTGGCGCGCGTCAGCGACATGCTGCTCAATCCCGGCGCACCGTTCGAATATAACGGCGCGCATATGACCTATCCGGATATCAAGCTGGTCTATTGGGCCGGCGGCAATCCGTTCCATCACCATCAGGATCTCAACCGACTGCGCAAGGCCTTTGCGCGCGTCGATACGCTTGTCGTGCACGACCTCGCCTGGACGGCATCGGCGCGCCATGCCGACTTCGTGCTTCCCTGCACCATGAGCCTGGAGCGCGAGGACATCGGCTCGTCGCAGACCGATCCGCTGATGGTCGCTATGCATCAAATGGCCGAGCCGTTCGGCGATGCACGCGACGACTATGCGATCTTCACCGGCCTGTCCGAACGCCTCGGCAAGGCCGATGAATTCACCGAAGGCCGCACGCCGCGCGAATGGCTGAAGCATCTCTATCAGCCGACTTATGACGGGCTCAAAGCCAAGGGTCTCGACGCGCCGGACTTCGACGCCTTCTGGGCCGCCGGCGAAGTGATGCTGCCGCAATTGCCGCTGGATGGCGGCACCCTGCGTGCGTTCCGCGACGATCCCGAGGGCAAGCCGCTGCCGACCACCAGCGGCAAGATCGAGATCACGTCCGACACCATCGCCAGCTTTGGCTACGACGACTGCCCCGGCCATCCGGTCTGGCTCGCGCCCGAAGACACTGTCGATGCGACCAATCCGCTGCAGCTCGTCGCCAACCAGCCGGCGTCACGGCTGCACAGCCAGCTCGATTTCGGTGGGCATAGCAGCGCCGAGAAGCGCCGCGGCCGCGAGGTTGCGCGGATGCATCCGGTCGACGCGGATGCGCGCGGCATCGAGGATGGCGACATCATCAAGCTGTTCAACCAGCGCGGCGCCTGCCTCGCTTCCGTCGTCCTCACCGAAGACGTCATGGCCGGCGTGGTGCAACTGCCGACCGGCGCCTATTACGATCCCGAGGATCCGAACGAGGAGAAGCCGCTCTGCGTGCACGGCAATCCGAATGTGCTGACAAGGGACACCGGCACCTCGCGCCTTGCGCAAGGCTGCACCGGACAATTGACGGTCGTGAATGTCGAGAAATTCACCGGCAACCTGCCGCCGATCCAGGCCTATGATCCGCCGGTGCCGGTGATCTGGCCACGCCCGCCGAAGCTCGAAGCGGCGGAGTGATCTTACCTCTCCCCGCTCTTTGCGGGGCGAGGTTAAGGAAGCCCTGCGCCCCTCACTTCGTCCCGAACGTCTCGCGCATCTTCGCCTGGATCTTGGCCATGCCGCCGATCCAGCGATCGTAGTTCTCGGTCTTCTTGCGCATGTAATCGATCACCTGCTTGTGCGGCAGGATCAGGAACGTCTCGGCCTCGATCCCCGCCAGCGCATCCTGCGCGACCTGCTCCGGCGACAGATTGCCGTCGTCGGATTGCGGGCCCTTCGGGATGTTCTTCAGCATGTTGGTGTCGACGCCCTGCGGGCACAGGATCGAGACCTTGATGTTATCGGCCCGGTGCGAGATCGCGAGATTTTCGGCGAAGCCGACCGCGGCATGTTTGGTGGTCGAATAGGCCGGGCTGCCGACCTGCGACAGCAAGCCCGCCGCGGAAATCGTGTTGAGAAAATAACCGCCGCCACGCGCCTTGTAGAGCGGGATCAGATGCCGCGCGGCATAGACATGGGCCATCACATGGATCGCCCAGCTCCGCGCCCATGGTTCATCCGATGTGCCACCGGCATTCGGGCTCATGGGATCGAAGCCGCCGCCGATGCCGGCATTGGAACAGAACAAAGCGATCGGGCCGAACTGCCGCTCGGTCTCCGCGATCACATGCTCGATGTCCGGTTCCTTGCTGACGTCGCATTTGAACCACGCGCCACCGATGGCGTCGGCGACGGCTCGCGCGCGCGCGCCGTCGAGATCGACGACGACGACTTTCGCTGCACCCGCTTTATGAAATGTCTCGCACAGCGCCTGGCCAATGCCATTGGCGCCACCGGTCACGACGACGACCTTGCCGTCTACCCGCATGCCGCACTCCCCCTGATGTTCTTGTTTCTTGTTAGAGCGTGATCTGATCCGAGAACCGGTATCCAGTTTTCGGGATCATGCTCTAGGTGCTCAGCACCATGTCGAGCACAGCCGTATAGTGGCATGCGGCGCCGAGCAGGACAAATCCGTGCCAGATCGCATTCTGGAAACGCAGCCGCTGCCAGGCGTGGAACACCACACCGAGTGTGTAGAGCGTGCCGCCGGCAGCGACGAACCACATGGTGAGCGGCGGCAGCGGCGTGAACACGGCGTCATAGGCCATCAGGCCGCTCCAGCCCATGGCGAGATAGAGCACGACCGCGAGGCGATCGAAGCGGCCGGGATAACGCAGCTTGATGACGATGCCGGTGATGGCGACGCTCCACACGCCGGCGAGCAGCGAGATCGCGAGCCGCGTATTGTCGATCTGCGCAAAAAACGGCGTGTAGGTGGCGGCGATCAGCAGATAGATCGCGGAGTGATCGAAGCGGCGCAGGAACCACTTTCGCGGCGACACCGGCCACATATTATAGATCGCCGACAGCACCAGCATGGCCAGCAAGCCCGCGGAATAGACCGAGACGGTGACGACTTCATAGGCGGTGGCGAATACGGCGGCGAGGACGATGAGAACAGTCGCGGCAATCAGGCCGGAGAACACGCCGAGGCCGTGAACGATGCCGTCGGCGATCAGTTCGGCGCGGTCGTAATTCCAGCGGATCGCTCCGGCCACCTTGTGAGCGGAGTTGGTGGTCAGCTCTTTCAAGCGGAAAACAGTCATGGTGGCGTCAACCCGGCCGGTGCGATGCGGTGAGCTTGCCCCGCAAGCTCGCCTGTGACTACCCCTGCAGCAGCGATAGATCATAGGCTGGACATCGTCAACGAAAGCCGAACGACGGAGTGACGACGGTTTCGTGACGAGCTTGATTTCAGCCCGATAATCGCCATTTTTGAAGGCAGACCGCCCCCCGCGCACCATTCACCATGATGAGTTTTCACCCACGATGCCCAGCCTGTCCGAACTCGTCGAAGAAGCACGGCTGTCCGCGCGCGCATTGCTCGATTATGGCGAGGGTCTGTTCAATCCCACGGTGCGGCTTGGAGTCACGGGCCTGTCGCGCGCCGGCAAGACGGTATTCATTACCGCACTCGTTCATGGCCTGACGCGCGGCGGACGCTTTCCGGTGTTCGAGTCCCTGGCTACAGGGCGCATCGCCAAGGCGCGCCTCGCGCCGCAGCCCGACGATGCCGTGCCGCGATTTGCCTATGAGGATCATCTGCGCACGCTGATCGATGAACGCCGCTGGCCGAACTCGACCACCGATATCAGCGAGTTGCGTCTGGTCATCGACTATCAGCGTGCGAGCGGCACCGACCGCACGCTGACGCTCGATATCGTCGACTATCCCGGCGAATGGCTGCTGGATCTTCCGCTGCTGGGCAAGAGCTATGAGGAATGGTCGGCCGAAAGTCTTGCGCTGTCGCGCCAAGGACCGCGCGCGGCACTGGCTGCCGCCTTTCATGCGCATCTCGCGACGCTCGATACTAACGCACCGGAAAACGAGCAGGCAACGCTCATCGCAGCCAGACTCTTCACCGACTATCTGCGCGCCTGCCGCGACGATCGCTTCGCCATGAGCCTGCTGCCGCCGGGCCGCTTTCTGATGCCGGGCAATCTCGCGGGCTCGCCGGCTTTGACATTTGCGCCGCTGGACGTGCCCCCCGATGGCGGCGCGCCGGATGGCTCGCTGTGGGCGATGATGAAGCGGCGCTACGAGGCCTACAAGGATGTCGTCGTCAGGCCGTTCTATCGCGATCACTTCGCGCGGCTGGATCGCCAGATCGTGCTGGTCGATGCGCTCTCCGCCTTCAATGCCGGCCCGGAAGCACTGCACGATCTCGAAGCGGCCCTCGCCGGCATTCTCGACAGTTTCCGCATCGGCCGCGGCACGATCCTGAGTACGCTGTTTCGTCCGCGCGTCGATCGCATTCTGTTTGCAGCGACCAAGGCCGATCATCTGCATCACCTCAGCCATGACCGGCTCGAAGACATCCTGCGGCGCACCGTGACCAAGGCCGTTGCGCGCTCCGAACTGGCCGGCGCCGCCGTCGATGTCGTCGCCATCGCCGCGGTCCGCGCCACCAAGGAAGCGCTGGTGCAGCGCGGCCGTGACAAGCTGCCGTCGATCATCGGCACGCCGGTCGCCGGCGAGGTCGCCAATGGCGAGACATTCGATGGCGAGACCGAAGTGGCGACGTTCCCCGGCGATCTGCCGACCGATCTGGATGGCTTGTTCGAGGGTCGTTCCTTCAAGGGTCTCTCGACAGATGCCGCCGACAAGGCCGACTATCGCTTCTTACGCTTCCGCCCGCCGCTGCTCACGCGCGACAGCGGCGAGGAGCCGGCGCTGCCTCACATCCGCCTCGACCGCGCGCTCCAGTTCCTGATCGGAGACAGGCTGCAATGACCGACCGTACGCGCCGCCCGGCCACGTTCCGGCTCGACGATCCCCATGTCACGGTGATGGACGCCGACGAGGACGCCGGCCGCCTCACCCGCGGCACCATCCGCATCACGCCGGAAGCCGATCCGATGGCGATGCCCGTCGTCATCGACGAACCGCCACGACCCGTGCGCACCGGTTTCCGCTGGGGCACGCTGTTCTGGACCGGACTCGGCGGCCTCGTGCTGCTCGGCACGGGTCTGGGCGTCACGCAACTGGTCCGCGACCTGTTCGCGATCAATGACGGTCTCGGCTTTGTCGGCCTCGGCTTCGCCGCGCTGGTCAGTGTCGCGCTGATCGCCATCATCACACGCGAAGCACTGAGCCTGATGCGGCTCGCCACCATCGAGAAGCTGCATGCCCGCGCGCTGGCCGTGATCGCCAGCGACGATCATGCCGAGAGCCGCGCGGTACTCGCCGATCTGCTGAAGCTCGCGCACAGCAATCCGCGGCTCGCCCGCGCGCGCACGGCCCTGCAGGGCCATGCCGGCGATATCATCGACGGCGCGGATCTCATTCGCGTGGCCGAACGTGAATTGATGAGCCCGCTCGACATCGAGGCGCGTCGCCTCGTCTCGGTTGCCGCGCAACGCGTCTCGGTGGTCACCGCCATCAGCCCGCGTGCGCTGGTCGATGTGTTGTTCGTCGCTGCCGCGGCGATCCGGCTGGTGCGCCAGCTGGCAAAACTTTATGGCGGCCGGCCGGGGACGCTCGGCATGATCACCTTGATGCGCCATGCCATCAGCCATCTTGCCATTACCGGCGGCATGGCCGCCAGCGACAGCATGATCCAGCAGGTGCTCGGCCATGGCATCGCCGCGAAACTCTCGCAGCGCCTCGGCGAAGGCGTGCTGAATGGGCTGCTCACCGCAAGGCTCGGGCTTGCTGCGATCGACGTGACGCGGCCATTGCCGTTCACGGCACTGCCGCGCCCGCAGCTTGGCGACCTCGCCAAGGATCTGCTGCGCAAGCGGGACGGGGAAGAGTAGTCCCTCGCCCCGCAAGCGGGGAGAGGTTATCTCAGCGCGCTGCCAGCTGAATGCGTGACGGCACAGACATCTCCGCCAGCGCCGGCCACTTGTAGAATGGCGTGTCGGGCGCAGGCGTCAGGTCCGGCGTCCAGCCGGTGAGCTTGTCGATCGCATAGTGCTTCATCGCCGTGCCGCGCCAGATGGTGTCGACTTCGGCGAGAGGCGTGAGCACCGCACTGGTCGTCGCCAGCAGCGGGCGCTGGTTGTCCGCGGTCTGCGCGATATAGAGTCCGCTGCGATCTCTGATCTTGTCCATGCCGGGATCGCGGAAGCCCAGAAACCGCGCGCGCTCATTGACCTGCACCACCGGCACCTTGTCCTTCAGATGCCAGCGCAGCATCGCATAGGTGCGGTAGTCAGTCGTCGCGATCCAGGTGGCGCCGGTGGTCTTCATTTCGGCCAGCGCGCGGTCGGCCAGCACCCGATAACCGCCCTCGCCGCCGAGCGGATCGTTCTTGCCGATCAGATTCCACGGCGCGGCCACGCAATACAGGAACACCAGCACCACCAGCGGAATGCCGGTGGCGATGGCGGCGATGGTCCAGCCATAGGAGGCGCGCACCATGCGCTTCGACCAGCCGTCGCCCGGCAGTTTCGTGAGATTGATCGCCGCCGCGGCGATGCCGGCGGGCCACAGGAACATCGGCCAGGTGTCACCGACCCGCAATGTCAGTGACTTCCACGCGAAATACAGAAACGGCACCAGCACGCAGGTGGCAAGCAGGATCGCGACCGGTTCGCGGCGGCGATAACCGCGCCACGCCATCGCAACGACAGCGGAGAGGATGACCGGCATCAGGATGAAGCCGACCTGGCCGAATTGCAGGCCGAGAAAATCGCCGAGCGTGCGCAGCGACACCTCGTTATTGGTGGTCGCACGGATGAACTGGAACCTGAACGACGCCCAGTCGTGTCCGGCATTCCAGATCAGCACCGGCGACGAGATCGCAAGTGCGATCAGCACGGCGAGCCATGGATACGGGCTGCGCAGCCAGCGCCCGCGCCATTCCGGCACCAGCATGAAAGCGAGAATGCCCGGCACGAACATCACCACGGTCAACTTCGACAACAGCGCGAGGCCGCCGAACGCGCCGGCGGCGAGCCACCAGCGCCCGTCGTGGCTTTCGGCCAGCCGCACCAGCGCCCACAGCATCGCCATGGCGAACGGGATCAGCGCCACGTCCGGCGCCACCTTGGCCATCAGCAATCCGTAATACAGCGCGGCTTCCGACATCAGCACCGCCAGCAGCACGGCGCGCAGATCCTGCGTGACGCGGCGGACGATGTCGGCGAGCAGCAGTTGCGTCACCGCCATCGCCACGATACCGGCAAAACGCGCGCCGAAATTCGTGTCGCCGAATAGCCACGTCCCGAAGCGGATGAACCAGGAAATCATCGGCGGGTGATCGAGGAACGACAGCACGTTTTCCTTCGACCAGGTCCAGTAATAGGCCTCGTCGGTGCGCAGATCGAACAGCCCGGCATAGATCAGCCGCATCGCGGTCAGCGCCACCAGCAATGCGCCGATCGCCCAAAAGGCGCGGCGGGCGACATTCCGATCGAGGTAAGGGTCGGGAAAGGGCCTCATCGCCGAGCTTTTCGGCGGACTTCGCCACGGTGTCAACTTATTGACTTTACTGCGGGATAAGGTCTGTCCGGAGGCTGCTCCGGATGGCATCGGAGCGCGTCCCGCCGTAGGATTTCGCCATGGACGCGACATTCAAGACAGCCGGCAAGCCACTTGAGGCCGCCCCGGCCGCCGCATGGTGGCGGAGCATCGGCCTGCGCCAGATCCGCCTCGCCTGCGGGCTGGTGCTGTTCACCTACCTGCTCAGCCATTTCCTCAACCACGCACTCGGCAACATCTCGCTCGACGCGTTGCAGGCCGGCGTCATCATCCATGCCGGCTTCTGGCAATCCTTTCCGGTCGCCGAGATCTTTTATTCGGCCGTGACGATCCATATGGCGCTGGGAATCTGGGCGCTGTACGAACGCCGGCAATTTCGCTGGCGGGCCATCGAGCCGCTGCAACTCGTGCTCGGGCTCAGTATCCCGGCACTCATCGTCGCCCATGTTGTCGCGGTCAGGCTCGGCCAGAACCTGTTCGATATCGACCGCAGCTACCCGCAGGTGTTCTACAGCTCGATTACATCTCCGCTCAAAATGTGGTCGATGTATCTCGTGGTGCTCGTGTCCTGGCTTCACGGCTGCATCGGATTGTACTTCTGGCTACGGCTGAAAACCTATTTCAAGCGCCTGGCGCCCTACTTGCTTGCAGCAGCCGTTCTGATTCCGACACTGGCGCTGCTGGGCATCTTTCAGGGCAAGCGCGAGGTCGAAGCGAAGCTGGCGTCGCCGCAATGGCGGGCGGCAAATCTCAACGAGACACGGCTCGGCACCGAGCCGCAACAACAGACGCTGGGCGATCTCACGGATCAGCTCCTGATCGGTTATGCCGCGCTGCTCGCCATCGCGCTGGCGGCGCGCGGCATCCGGCAGGTGGTGGAGCAGCGCGCCGGGATGATCAATCTCGCCTATGGCGATGGCCGCAAAATCCGCGTTCCCACGGGACTTAGCATCCTCGAAGCCAGTCTGCGCCATCGCGTTCCGCATGCCAGCGTCTGCGGCGGACGCGCGCGCTGCTCGACCTGCCGCATTCGTGTCACCAGCGACATCGCCAGACTGCCGGCACCGTCAGCACGCGAAGCCTTCATTCTGAGCCGGATTGGTGCGGGCGCCGATCCCGCGGTTCGCCTTGCCTGCCAATTGCGACCGACGACCGATGTGGCCTTCGTGCAATTGTTCGCGCCGCAGGTGACCAGCGCGAATGCCCATGCATCGCATCCGACGCGGATCGGCCAGGAGCGCTATCTCGTCTGCATGTTCGTGGACATGCGCGGTTCGACCATGCTCGCCGAAAAGCGATTGCCGTTCGACACGGTGTTTATCGTCAATCGCTTCCTCAATGCCGTCTCGCAAGCGGTGATCGCAAGTGGCGGCCAGCCCAACCAGTTCATCGGTGATGGCGAACTGGCGCTGTTCGGTCTTGCCAGCGATCCGCAGACGGCATGCCGTCAGGCTCTGCAGGCCGCACACCTCATCGCCGAAAATATCGACGAACTCAATCGCACCCTCGCCCATGACCTGCCGCAGCCGCTGCGTTTCGGCATCGGCATTCACGGCGGCGAAGTCATCGTCGGCGATATCGGCTATCGCGATCACATGGTGTTCACGGCGCTCGGCGATGCCGTCAACGTTGCTGCGCGCCTGCAGGACATGACCAAAAGCCTCGCTTGCGAAGTGATCATCTCCGAAGAAGTCTGCACCACCGCGGGGCTCGCGGCCGATGCACTGCCACATCAGGATGTTGCGATCCGCGGCCGCGCCGCACCGATGAATGTGCGCATGATCACAGACGCGAAGGTGCTTTCAACCCTCGTCACCGGCGATATCGTTGCTGCGTCCTGACGCTGTTATTGCAGGACGCGGCGGTGGCATCCGCCTGAACAGGCGTTCAGAAAATTCCTTCTGACATTCCTCGAACCCGCTCCGAAATCGATGCGACGAATTTGCGATGGATCGAACAGACAGATCCCGCAACCAGCGCTTCGCGCATCACTGAAGGAGAATGATCATGTTTCGCAAACTCGCACTCGCATTCGTTGCTGCAGCTTCTCTCGGCGCGATGGCACTGACGCCGTCCACCGCATCGGCCCATGGCTGGGGCTGGCATGGCGGCCATCACCACTTCCATGGCGGCGGCTTTTACGGTCCCGCTTTCGGCATCGGCTATGTCGGTGGCGGCGGATGCTATGTGAGCCGCCGCGTGATGACGCCCTGGGGCTTGCGCTGGCGCACGGTGAACGTCTGCTACTGAACTATTGCAATCAGGCAGGGCCCCGATCGCGATACCGGTCGGGGGCTTTTGCTGCGTTGCAATGGCTGGCATGAGTTCCGGCTGCAGATTCCGGACGCCATTTCTCAAAAGCAAAAATTGACTTGTCGAAGCTTGGCGCGACTATGGGGTCAAGGTGTCCGTGATGACGGCGCCACATGACAGCTTCGGAGGAAGCCCATGCTCGATCGCCGAGAATTGATGAAACGTGCCGGTGCAGGATTGACTGCACTGGGCGCTGCGACAACGCTTGACCCGCTCAAATCCTTTGCGCTCGACACCGTAACCTTGCCGTTCGACAACGGCGAGCGACCGCTGGTCAAATATCCGCAGAAGCGCCGTCTGATCGGCATCACCAGCCGCCCGCCGCAACTCGAGACGCCGTTTGCGGTCTTCAATGAAGGCGTGATCACGCCGAATGATGCGTTCTTCGTCCGATATCACCTCGCCGACATTCCGCTCAGCATCGATCCCGATACATTCACGCTGGAGATCAAGGGCAGCGTCGAGCGGCCGACCAAGCTGTCGCTGAAAGAGCTTAAGGCGATGCCTGCGCTGGAGATCGTCGCCGTCAACCAGTGCTCGGGCAACAGCCGCGGATTTTTCAACCCGCGCGTTGCCGGCGGTCAGCTCGGCAATGGCGCGATGGGCAATGCGCGCTGGCGCGGCGTCCCGCTCAAGGCCGTGCTCGACAAAGCGGGCGTCAAGGCCGGCGCCAAACAGGTGACCTTTGGCGGGCTCGATGGTCCCGTCAGTGACAAGACGCCGGATTTCGCCAAGGCGCTCGACCTCGACCATGCCCGCGATGGCGAGGTGATGCTGGCCTATGCGATGAATGGCGCCGATCTGCCGATGCTCAATGGCTTCCCGCTGCGGCTCGTAGTGCCCGGCTATTACGGCACCTATTGGGTCAAGCACCTCAACGAGATCACGGTGATCGACACTGTGTTCGATAATTTCTGGATGAAGTCGGCCTACCGGATACCGGACAATGACTGCAATTGCGTCGAGCCCGGCACCGCGCCGAAGACCACCATTCCGATCAATCGCTTCACGGTGCGTTCCTTCATCACGAGTGTCAGCGACGGCGCCAGACTGAAGGCCGGCACGACGACGCTGAAGGGCATCGCGTTCGACGGCGGCAAGGGCATCAAGGATGTCGCGATCTCGACCGATGGCGGCAAGGCATGGATGCCGGCGACGCTCGGCAAGGACCTTGGCAACTATTCGTTCCGGGAATGGACACTGCCGGTCAAGCTTGCCGCCGGCCCACACGAGATCAAGGTGCGCGCGACCAACAAGGCCGGCGTATCGCAACCGATGGAGGCGCTGTGGAATCCCGCCGGATATCTCCGCAACGTCGTCGAAACCGTTCGCGTCACCGCGGCCTAAGGGGATCGCATATGAGAAACATGATTTGCGCCCTGATCGCCGCGACCGCCGTCGGGACGACCGGACTGGCACAGTTGCAGGCCAGGCCTGTGACCTACACGCTTCCCGAGGAGACCGCTGCGTTCAAACCGGGACCGGGCGTCGAGGCCGCGCAGAACAACTGCACGGCCTGTCACTCCGCGGACTACATCCAGACCCAGCCCCGCGGACCCAAGTTCAAGAAGGATTTCTGGCAGGCGGAAGTGACCAAGATGATCAAGGTTTACGGCGCACCGATTGACGATGCGGATGCGGCTGCGATCGTCGACTATCTAACGGCCACCTACTAAACACGCGGGGTCTGCCCCCTGCATGGCCGTGCGGATCACGCGTGGGTCGAACGCGTGTGGTCCTGCACGCGACCAGCCCAACAGGCGTCAAAATGTCCCAAAACTGCTGAAATGGGCTGCTCTGGATGCAATATGCGCCCGTTTGACCGATTTCTGCACGCCGTTTGAGCTATCAAGCTTGGCAATCCGCGCGTAACGTGCGCATGTCGGATATGCTGGTTTGCGGGGACCGGCAGTTCGTTATCGATTTTGATCCCGTGGAGACGACGTGATGACTAAAGGTACTGTGAAGTGGTTCAACCCGACGAAGGGTTACGGATTCATCCAGCCGGCAAATGGCGGCAAGGACGTGTTCGTTCATATTTCGGCAGTTGAGAAGGCTGGCCTTTCGACACTGAACGAAGGACAGACCGTTGAATTCGAGGAAGTTGCCAACCGCGGCAAGACCTCGGCTGAGAACCTCAAGGTCTGATACATCTGGTTTGATACCAGTGTGATCCGGTCACTTCACCAGACTTTCGTCAGGCAAGTCTTCGCGATCACGCCTCAACAATGTAGAGCGCATTCGGCACGAGCGGTTTCCTCCGAAGGGGCATCTCTCCTGCAACGCAATCAGTTTCACGCAGGATTGCGCTAATTCGATCCGCGGTGTGCGCTCTAGCCTAACTCCAAAAGCCGAGCTGAGACCTTTCGAAGGCCCGCTCCTTATAGCCGCCAGTTGACGTGACGCACGCCTCAGCGACGCGACGGCGCTCCATTCCCTGCTTCAGTTTTCCTTGACCCACTGATCGGCCGGCTTGACGTCGGGCAGTTGCGCATAGCCGCGCGTCCACATGTCGACGACCCATTCGGTGCCCGTCGCGCGGTCCACCAGCACAGCGGTATTGTGCGGCGTCTGCAGCACGAGCGCATTGCCGCGATAGCGCGGATTGCCCACCGTGTGATGCTTCAGCAAACCCCAATCCTGCATGATCAGCAGCAGGCTGGTGACGTTGCGCGTCGTATCCCAGCAATCAAAATTGTGCTTGTCGTCGAAATAACGGAAATCCGCATTGGCGATCCGCTTGTCGGTGCCGAGCACCGGGCCGACGCGGCGGTCCCACCACACCACCGCCTTCTGCACCGCGGCGCGCTCCGCCACGGCCGACGCCTTGCCGGCGGCGAGAAGCTTGGTGAGCGCAGCCCTGTCGGCAGAGGTGAAATCGAAGACGTGACGTCGCCGGCACACGAAGCCGTAGCAGATCGTCATGGAACCGGCCGATGGCGGATAGATCGACACCGACGTGTAGAGATCGCCGACCTCGCGGGACATCTCGATCGCACGCGCCTGGGATGTCGGCAGCAAGCCCGTCGCAGCGATGACGCCCGCCGCTATCGCAACACGAAGATTGAAGTGGCCTGCCCGCATGATCTGCTCCGAGAGAAACGCGCGGAAACCTAACGCAGCGTCTTCACCCTGCCAAGATAACGGCACGGCAACGGCGGCGTTATCCCGGCTCGCTATCCCACGGGCAGCGGCGCATCGCGCTTCACTTCTTCCATGACGGCGTAAGTGCGGGTCTCGCGCACGCCCGGCAGCGCCAGCAAACTCTCGCCGAGGAACCGCCGATAGGCGCTCATGTCGGCAACGCGCGCCTTCACCAGGTAATCGAAACCGCCGGCCACCATGTGACACTCCAGCACTTCCGGCGCGAGCCGGACGGCGCGGGCGAACCGCTCGAACACATCGGGCGTGGTCTTGTCGAGCAGCACCTCGACGAACACCAGCAGACCGAGGCCCAGCATCTGCGGATTGAGCCGCGCGCCATAGCCTTCGATATAGCCGTCGCGCTGCAGCCGCTTCAGCCGCTCGCCGATGGAGGTTGGGGACAGGCCGATCCGCTCGGCCAGCTCCACATTGGCGATTCGGCCATCGGCCTGCAGGACGGCGAGGATTTTCCGGTCGATCTTGTCGATATCACTCATATCGAGTGTTTAGCACGACCGCTTCCGGATTATGTAAGGTAAAATTGTGAAATGACCTATCGAACACCGGAAATATCGGGATTAGGCTTGGATCATATCCGAGGAAATGCCCATGTTGCCCGATTCCATCCTCTCGCCCTTCACTGCGCCCTACGCGCCGGATGACCGGGCCATAGCGGCCCGGCTGCTGGCCGGTGCCACCCTGTCGCCCGAGCAGGACGCCCGGATCGACACAACGGCCGCGCGCCTGATCGACGCCATTCGCGCCAGGGACGACCGCTTCGGCGGCGTCGAAGACATGCTGCGGGAATATGCGCTGTCCACCAAGGAAGGTCTCGCGCTGATGGTGCTGGCGGAGGCGCTGCTGCGGGTGCCGGATGCGCGCACCGCCGACGCCTTCATCGAGGACAAGCTCGGCCGGGGCGATTTCATCCATCACGAGACGAAGTCGAGCGCCTTCCTGGTCAACGCGTCGGCCTGGGCGCTCGGCATCTCGCAACGCGCGATCCAGCCGGGCGAGACGCCGACGGGGACGCTGGGCCGGCTGGCGAAGCGGATCGGCCTGCCTGCAGTGCGCACGGCGACGCGGCAGGCCATGCGGCTGATGGGCAGCCACTTCGTGCTCGGCGAAACCATCGATGCCGCGCTGGCCCGCGCCCGTGCACCGTCCGAGCGCCCGGCACGCTATTCGTTCGACATGCTCGGCGAAGGCGCCCGCACCAAGGATGATGCGCAGCGCTATTTCGACGCCTATGCCTCGGCCATCTCAGCCATCGGCCGCACAGCGGGCAACACCCCGCTGCCCGATCGGCCGGGCATCTCCGTCAAGCTCTCGGCGCTGCATCCGCGCTATGAGGCGGTGAGCCATCAGCGCGTGATGCACGAACTGGTGCCAAGCCTGATCGCGCTGGCACAGCAGGCAAAAACCTATGACCTCAATTTCACCGTCGATGCAGAAGAAGCCGACCGGCTCGAACTCTCGCTCGATGTGATCGATGCGGCCTTCGCCGAGCCGTCGCTGGCAGGCTGGGACGGATTTGGCCTTGCGATCCAGGCCTATCAGAAGCGCTGCGTCGATGTGATCGATCACATCGACGCGCTGGCGCGCCGTCACGATCGCAAGATGATGGTGCGCCTCGTCAAGGGCGCCTATTGGGACACCGAGATCAAGCGCGCGCAGGAACGCGGCCTCCCCGGCTATCCGGTGTTCACGCGCAAGGCGATGACCGATTTGAACTACATCGCGTGCGCACAGAAGCTGCTGGCATTGCGGCCGCGCATCTTTCCGCAATTCGCTACGCACAACGCACTGACGGTCGCAACCATTCTCGAACTGGCCGGCGCGAAAGGCGGCTATGAATTCCAGCGCCTGCACGGCATGGGCGACGCACTCTACGAACAACTCGGCAAGGACCATCCCGCCATTCGCTGGCGCACCTATGCGCCGGTTGGCAGTCATCGCGATCTGCTGGCCTATCTGGTGCGGCGTCTGCTGGAGAACGGCGCCAACTCGTCCTTCGTAGCCATTGCCGCAGATGACACGGTGCCCGTTGCGACGCTGCTCAAGCGGCCTGCCGCGATCATCGGCACTCCCGACGGCGCGCGGCATCCGAAGATCCCCTTGCCCGCCGATCTGTATCGGCCCGACCGCATCAATTCGCAGGGCATCGAATTTGGCGAACGCGCGGCGCTGGGGCAATTGCTGAAAGATGTGACGGCCAACAGGCCGAGCAACGTAACCATCAGCGACGCCACGCCAGATGAAGCCAACACAACGATAACCGATGCGCTGGCTGGCTTCCGGTCCTGGAGCCGCACATCAGCCGATACACGCGCCGCCATCCTGGAACGCGCCGCCTATCTGCTGGAGCAACGCCGCGCGTCCTTCATCGCGTTGTTGCAGCTCGAAGGCGGCAAGACGCCGGACGACGCATTGTCGGAAGTCCGCGAGGCCATCGACTTCTGCCGCTATTACGCCGCACAGGGCCGCAAGCAATTCGGCGCTGGCGAAGCGATGCCCGGCCCCACCGGCGAGAGCAATGTCTTGCGCTTGCGCGGTCGCGGCGTCTTCATCGCCATCTCGCCGTGGAATTTTCCGCTGGCGATCTTTCTCGGCCAGATCAGTGCTGCACTGATGGCGGGCAATGCGGTAGTCGCAAAGCCCGCCGAACAGACACCTGATATCGCGACGCAAGCCGTGCACCTGCTTCATGAAGCCGGCATACCAGCCTCTGCATTGCATCTCATCCGGGGCGACGGCCGCATCGGTGCCGCGCTGGTGGAACATCCCGCCATTGCCGGCGTGGTGTTCACGGGATCGACAGAGGTGGCCCGATCGATCAACCGCACCCTCGCCGCCAAGAACGGCCCGATCGTGCCTCTCATCGCAGAGACCGGCGGCATCAATGCGATGATCGTGGATGCCACCGCATTGCCGGAACAGGTCGCCGACGACGTGGTGATGTCGGCGTTCCGCTCGGCCGGGCAGCGCTGTTCGGCGCTGCGGCTGCTGTTCGTGCAGGACGACGTCGCCGACCGCATGATCGAGATGATCGTGGGCAGCGCGCGCGAATTGAAGCTCGGCGATCCCGCCGACCCGGCAACGCATATCGGTCCGGTGATCGATGCCGAAGCGAAGCAGAAGCTCGATGCGCATATCGCGCGCATGACAGGCGAGGCACGCGTGCATCTCGCGGGCACCGCACATGCAGGCAACTTCGTTGCGCCGCATATTTTCGAGCTCGCCAGCGCCCGGCAACTCACCGAGGAAGTGTTCGGGCCGATCCTGCATGTGGTGCGCTATCACGCTGCCGACTTCGACAAGGTGTTGCAGGATATTTCCGGCACCGGCTACGGCCTCACGCTCGGCGTGCATTCGCGGATCGACGATATGGTCGAGCGCGTGATCGCGCGCCTGCCGGTCGGCAATGTCTATGTGAATCGCAACATGATCGGCGCGGTCGTGGGCGTGCAACCCTTCGGGGGCTTCGGCCTGTCGGGCACGGGGCCAAAGGCCGGCGGCCCGCATTATCTCGCCCGTTTCGCCACCGAACAGACCGTCACGATCAACATGGCTGCCGCGGGGGGCAATGCAGCATTGATGACAGATCAAAGCTGATCCTTCTTACCCTCCCTTGGAGGAGCAGCACGCAACGCGTGTTGCCAGACGGGGTGGGGTGAAGCCACAACGACGGAGCTTGCTGCTTCATCCACCCCGCTGGGCGCTATGCACGCAGCAACCCTCCCCCTCCAGAGGAGGGTTAGCTGAGCCCGTTGCATCGCCCCTCGAAGATGGGTCAAATGCGCTGCCGGATTCCAGACGGAATTAAATTCCGGCAGGCGGCAATACAACACGTAGAACAAAAGCGACGGGAGCGACGCATGGAAGACGGTCTGTTCAAAGGGCTGAAGGTGCTGGACTGCGCGAGCTTCATCGCTGCACCGGCTGCGGCCACTGTGCTGTCGGACTTCGGCGCAGACGTCATAAAGATCGAGCCGCCCGGTGCCGGCGACCCCTATCGCAATCTGCCCAACCTGCCCGGCTATCCCAAGAGCGAACACAACTATGCCTGGATGATGGAGAGCCGCAACAAGAAGAGCCTCGCGCTCGATCTTGCCAAGCCCGAGGGGCAGCAGGTGCTCTACAAGCTGATCGCCGAAGCGGATGTGTTCATCACCAATTTCCCGCCGCCGGTGCGCAAGCGGCTGAAGATCGCCTATGAGGATATCGCACCGCTGAACGACCGGCTGATCTATGCCTGCTTCACCGGTTACGGCGACAAGGGCGCGGAAGCCGACAAACCAGGTTTCGACTCCACCGCCTGGTGGGCACGTTCCGGCATGATGGATCTCGTTCGCGCCGATGAGGACACCACGCCGGCGCGATCGATTGCCGGCATGGGCGATCACCCCTGCGCCATGGCGCTGTATGGCGCCATCGTCACCGCGCTCTACAAGCGCGAGAAAACCGGCAAGGGCTGCCAGGTGAAATCCAACCTGATGGCCAATGGCGTGTGGTCGTCGAGCGTGCTGGCACAGGCCAAACTTGTCGGCGCCAAATTCGAGAAGCGCCGCTCGCGCGAGGAAGCGCTCAATGCCGTCACCAATCACTACAGGTGCCGCGACGGCCGCTGGATCATGCTGTCGCTGCTGGCCGAAGATCGGCAATGGCCGGCTTTCACCAAATGCCTCGGCCGCGAGGACCTGCGCGACGATCCTCGCTTCGCCACCAAACCCGATCGCCATGCGCGCTCGGTCGAACTGATCAGGATCCTCGATGAGGTTTTCGCGACCCGCGACCTCGCCGACTGGCGCGAGCGGCTTGACGGCAATGGTCTCGTCTTCGGCTTCGTCGGCATCCTCGACGATATTCCGAATGATCAGCAGATGAAGGACAACGATGTGCTGATCCCGTTCGAGGGAACCGATATTCTCACCATCAACAGTCCGATCTGGATTGGCGGCGAGACCAAGCGCAAGCCACATCTGCCGCCATCCATCGGCCAGCACAGCGACGAGATCCTTGGTGCCGCCGGCTTCGACGAGTCCGAGATCGCACGGCTGCGTGCCACCGGGACGGTCGCATAGTCGCGCAAAACCGCATAGTACGAAGCTGGAGCAAAAGAGTTTCAATGCTACGATGCGATCCGTGATCACGAAGTGGTCAGGGGCCGTTCTGAAACCGCCTCCCCCAAAACGCGTAGCTGATCTCGTTCGCGCAACAGGCACACGCCGTGTCGCGCGGACACGAGTTCACGACGCCTGCGGATTCCCCGTTAGCGACGCTACAATTAATTGGGAGACGACCATGTCCACAAAGCGCATTGCACTGCTTTCATTTGCGGCCTTTAGCACCCTGATGATTTCGGCGAGCTTCCTTGAGCCCGCTGCCGCCAAGATGATGAAGGGCGAGAATACCGTCATGGTTGGAGGCGCCCCCATGTATCCGTCGAAGAACATCGTCGAGAATGCGGTGAATTCGAAGGATCACACCACGCTGGTCGCTGCCGTCAAGGCGGCCGGCCTGGTCGATACACTCGCCAGCCCCGGCCCGTTCACCGTGTTTGCGCCAACCAATGCGGCATTCGGGAAGCTGCCCAAGGGCACTGTCGGGACGCTGGTGAAGCCGGAAAACAAGGCAACGCTCACCAAGATCCTCACCTACCATGTGGTTCCCGGGAAGCTTGAAGCCGCTGACCTCACCGACGGCAAGAAGCTGACCACCGTCGAAGGCGAGCAGCTCACCGTGAAGCGTTCGGGCAGCAAGGTCATGATCGTCGATGCCAAGGGCGGCACATCGACCGTGACGATCCCCAACGTCAACCAGTCGAACGGTGTGATCCACGTGGTCAACACCGTGCTGATGCCGGGCTGATCGGGTCGATTTGTCGATCCGTCCTGCCTGTTGTTTACCCTCTCCCCGCCCTTCTGCGGGGAGAGGTTAAGAACGCCGCCTCGCCTATCTCGCCAGCAGCCAGCCGAAGAAGCCGAGCCCGAGCAGGACGGCCACACCGATGGCCCATACGCTGACGCGGATGCTGCTTGTCGCCTGCTGCTTGCTCTCGTTCTCGGCGATGGCGATGTCGCGCTCCTTGATCTCTTTGTCGGTCTCGTTCATCGCGCGCCCCTCACTTCATTTCACGAAACACATGCCGATGGCCGACGAGCTGTCCGAGCCAACCTGCTGACAGGCAAGACCTTCGGCACAGGCCCAGGACGCGAAGCTCTTGTCCGCCGTGCCTTTCGGCTTCGATCGATAACATGTCGCGCCCCAGCCATCGAGTACGGGCGATCCCGCCAGTTCGTGGCTGCCGCGCGTCTGTGGACGATCCGAAAACCCGCGTGAAAAATCCGGCGCCTCTCCATCGCGCATCGCCATGACGATATCGCGACGACGCACCTGGTCACCGATGAAATGCGGCGATGCCGGAACCGTTCCCTGCGATTGATCTGCCAGCGTATCCGCGCCGGGAAAATGGAAACCGCCGATACCGCGGATCTGGTGACAGCCGCCGCAGGTGATGTCGTTCAGCCGCCGCGCAAAGCCGGCCGGCGAGCGGATATTCTCGAGCGCGCCGCCTTGCGCCACTGCGCGCTCCAGCGCGGTGACGACGTCGTGTTCGCTGAAAACGCCCTTCCCTTTGCCATCGATCGATATCAATCCGAATTCCGGCTGCAGGACCGACGGCGCAAAGCCGACCGGCGTCGATGCCAGCGACGAAGTGGCGAGGAACTTCTCGGGGATCAGCACCGTGCCGCGATCGAAGGCGCGCAGATGATCGGGTGCGAGCAACCAGTCGCGAAACGCGCGACCGAGCGCGGCGTCAGCCAGCAGCCGGTCGCGGTCGATCTGGTTTTCCATCGGCGTCTCGCGAAACCGCTTCGCAGTCTCGTCGAAACGAAACACCTTCTGCAAATAGTCGGTGCGGAATTCCTGCATGTCGGATTTCGGCGCATGTGCGATCTGCAGATTGGTCTCGATGCGATCGATATTCGCGGCTACGACCGTTGCCAGCGGGCCGTCTGACGCAAGCAGGCGATCTGCGAGTGCCGCGCCTGTCTCGCTCAGGGAGGCAGCGCTGAGCCAGCGCCCGGCAAGATCGACGCAGGTGACCGATTTGTCTTTCGGCTCCTTGGCGTGGAGCACGAGGTTAAGCGTCATCGGCAGGCGCGGCGGCGTGGTGCCGGCATCCAGACGCGTGAGCCGGTAGATCAGCCTGATCTCGCCGCAGGTATCCGGCGCGACATAAGCGCGATCCATGCGATTGACGATCCCGGCCAGCACGAAACGCGCGTCCGGCGATGTCAGCATCGCCTTGTCGAACAGTTGCGCGTCATGGCCGGAGCCGACGCCGATACTCACACGCGGCTGATGCTTTTGATGTTCGGCGAGATAGCGCGCGAACGCATCATCCAGCGCGGCAGGGATCGGTGTCATTGCCGGCAGCGCGAACAGTGCATCATTGCGGATCGGCGTTGCGCGCGCGGGATCGAGCAGTTGCGCGAGGCCGAGGCCGTGGGTGTTGTGCGTTTCCAGCGCCCGCAACACGCCGGCATCGGTGACGGCGAGTCCATTGCCCTCATCAGCCCGCGCGACGGATGCCACGAGGCAAAGCAGCACGGCCACGAGGCTCAAGCGAAGTCGCACGGGCGCTATCCCAGATGTCACCGCGGGAGGCTAGCCCAAAAGAAAGGCCGCTGCACCTGCCAGCGGCCCGAACACATTCATCGTGAGAAGAGTGGATCAGCGGGCGACGATCAGGCCCTTGGAGGTGACGACCGTCCAGCGGCCGTCCTGCTTGCGGATCGCGTCGATGCGGCCGAGGCCGGGAACCGGATCGCCGGCATACACTTCGAAGATGCCCGGACGGCCTTCGATAGTGGCACCACCACCGGCGATATCGAGAATGCGCCACCCCTCGACTGTCGGCAGACGCGCGACTTCGGGCTTCGGTGCCGGGGTCGGTACCGGCGCATTGATCGAACCGGTGACTTCCTTGGCCGGTACTGAGGCAACCGGTGCAGGGGCCGGCGCGGGCGCAGCAGCAGGCGGCGGCGTGGTGCGCAGCTTTTCGACGGTCTCGCTGAGCTTGGCGAGTTTCGCGGCCGGTTCGGCCTGGCCCTTCTCAAGCTTGTCGAGACGATCGGCAGACTTCGCACGCGCTGCAGCGGACTGCTTGGCGTTGCGATCGACCTCGGCCTTCAGCGCCGAGAGTTCGCCGTCGAGGCGGGCGATATGGTCTTCCAGCGCCTGATTGGTGGATTTGGTATCGTCGGCGGCAAACAGCTTGCCGAGGCCGGACATGGCCACCGAACCACCGACTGCGCCGACGGTGATGCCCAGCGCGATCATCGCGGCAATGGCCATCATCCGGCTCCGGCCGGCTTTCTGCGCCGGCTCGAGCTTCGGTTCGGAGTTGACGAAATCTTCCCAGGAGTGCTCGCGCGAAGACCCTTCCCGCGTTGCGCCTTCATGGGATGCGCCGTCGCGCGGGCCGCTGTCGCGGGAGGGCGCCATGATGGTGATCCGACCGGGCGCACCGAGCCTCGGCGCTTCCCTCTTCGGCATCTGCGCGCGGCGGTCGTCGCCCTGCTCGGGCGCGAGCTTCGGTGCGTCAACATGAACGTCGGAGGCGTCGGAACCCGCCGCCGTCACGCCGGTGTCGACGTGATCGCCGCTGACATCTGGGGTGGCTTCGGCCTTGTGCTCGCTCACGATCAAATTCTCCGGGAAAGATGAACTATTTGGTAACTTTCATTGCTTGCCAAATCCTTACCGCCCGCCGTGCTTACGAAAATTTCACCTCTTGTCCGGCGGCGGAACCGTTGCTTGACGCGCATGCGCCTGGCCCGCACAACAGCTGCAAACAGAACAATCGGGGAAATGCCATGAAGCTCTACGATTCCATCGGACCGAATCCGCGCGTGGTGCGGATGTTCATGGCGGAAAAAGGCATCAGCACTCCTGTGCAGAGCGTCGATCTTGCGGCCGGGGAGAACCGCGAGTCTGCGCATCTGGCGCGCAATCCGCATGGGCAGATGCCGACGCTCGAACTCGACGATGGCGCCTATGTGTCCGAAACCGTGGCGATCTGTGAATATTTCGAGGAGACCCATCCGACACCGCCGCTGATCGGCACCACGCCCGAACAGCGCGCCGAGGCCCGGATGTGGCGCCAGCGCGTCGATCTCAACATCTGCCAGCACATCGCCAATGGCTATCGCTTCTCCGAGGGGCTCAAGCGGTTCGAGACGCGCATCGTCTGCGTCCCCGAAGGCGCGGCGGGCCTGAAGACAATCGCCATCGACCGGCTGCGCTGGCTCGACGGCCAGATGGCCGGCAAGACCTATATCTGCGGCGAGCGCTTCACCATGGCCGACATCGTGCTGTTCTGCTGGCTCGATTTTGCCGACAAGGTGAAGCAGCCATGGGATCGCGAGAATGCAAATGTTGCGGCGTGGTTCGAGCACGTCGGCGCGCGGGAGTCGGCAAAGGCGTAAGCCTGCCCGATCATCCTGGACAGGTTTAACCGAGACCGACACTTGCTAATCGGTGCGTACATCCGTGCGCGTCAGAACCTCACATTGAAGTCTGCCTTGATCGACTGGTCGGACATTCCCGCTCCGAACTGGCCGCCATAGCTGACGCCGAGCGTCGCGTTGGGCGCGATCGCATAGTCGAGCCCGGTTTCGATCACGGCCGCATCGCGGGCGATCGGAACCCCACCGATGGAGAAGGTACTGCCTCCGCCGGCAAAACGCATGGAGGAGAGCGGCACCATGTCGCCGAAGGCATGACGCCAGCCGAGCATCCCCTTTGCGGTGAGCGTGGCGCCACCGACATTGATGGTGGTGGAGGCGCGCAGACCCTTTGTCGTGAAGGTCGCGTCGGTGGTCGCCGAGGCGGCGGTCAGCGCCGCAGCGCCGCCCTGTTCGGTGAAGCCATCGGTATGCAGGTTCACATAAGCGAGGTTGGCGAAAGGCTCGAAGCGAGCACCGCCCGCATTGAAGCCGTAAGCGAGTTCGCCGAAGAGCTGGGCGGTGGCGGCATTGTAGTCCCCCCTCAGACTGTTGCTGAAGCCCGGGAAGGTCACGTTCCGCGCAGTCGAGATATCGTGCCAAGTGTAGGCAGCTCCGGTCCGGAAGGCGAGATCGCCCCCGGAGAGACCCCGGCTCGTACCGCCGTAGAGACCGGCATGGTAGTTGTCGCTCGTCCCCGAAGCGTGACGGTCCTTCACGTCGAACGAGGTGCGGCTGTAGCCCGCGACCCCGCCGAAGCGCCAGGTATCGAAAACCGGGGCGTCGGCCCCGAGAAAGAAGCCGCCCGTCGAACGATTGAGCCGAGCGGCATTGCCATCGCCACTGCTATGGCCCCAGGAACCGAACCCCTGCCCCCAGACCGCCAGACGATCGGTGTTGGCCTTCACCGTCACCGGCTTGCCGTCGACATAGGTCGTGACCCTGCCGGTAGCGCCGACGCCGTCGAAGGCGGCGCGCAGGCGATCGTTGACGGCGTTGCGGACGAAGCGGCTGTCTTCGATCAGCGCAGTCCTCGCTGAAGCATGAAGCTCGCCCGAGAGCTGGTCGAACGCATATTGCGCCTGCGCAGCCGACAGGTTCAGCACGGCGTTATAAACCGCATTGCCGCCGCCGAGGCTCTCGATGCCGCCGCCCGCGGCGATCTGGTTAGGCGTAATGCCGACATTCTGGAAGCTGACAACATTGCGGGTCATCGTCAGATAGACATTGTACGCGTCATAGCTGAGCGAGGGATCGAGGAAGGCGAGATTCGACGTCACGCCTCCCGTAAAGGTTCCGGTCCGCCCCCCGTTGGCTGTCAGGATCGTGTAGGTGGTGGCCGGGGCATAGTTGCCCGTGCCGGCGAGCGCCTTCACCGAGCCGCCATTGATGGTGGCTGTCCCCGTCGCGACGATTCTGTCGGACTGTCCCGCCGCATTGACCTCGACCTCGTAGATCGAGCCGGCATTGAAGGTGACGTTGCCGGCAATATTGAGAGTGCCGATCGAGTTGCCCGGCGCAACCGTGCCGGCAACGACGGTGCTCCCCATCGTGCCGGAGCCCTGAAGACGACCGCTAGCCAGAACATCCAGCGTGCCGCCGAGCTTGCCATTAATCACGAGAGTGCCGCCGCCGACGATAGTCTGTCCGCCGAACGCACTCGAATCGGCGGTGAACGTCGTCGTGCCATTATAGACGGCGATCGTACCCACCCCCGAAAACTTCGGTGCGAAAGTGTAGTTGGCGCTGGTGTGGCTGAAATTGGCCTGGGCGAACTGCCCCAGAAAAACCTCCGCAGCATTCAGAGTACCGGGCGCAGCAAGGCTGCCGCCCAGAGCGGGCATCGTATCGCCGATGTTGAGAAATGCCGAAGTCGTGCCCGACATGCCCACATAGACAATGGCGGCACCGTTGACAGTGCCCGTCGACACCGTGCCGCCGTCTGCAATTGTCAGGAAGCCGCTGCCGGCATTGACGTTGTCGCCGCCGACGAACAGCGCTTTTCCGACTGTCAAACTCGAGCCGGCCCCGGTCACGCTTGCGATTCCTGTCACGCCGGGACGTGCTGCAATCACGGCGTTGTCGGTTGCCACGACTGCGCCGCCATTCGTGACTTTGAGCTGGCCGTCAGCGAAGTGTCCGATCGTCAAAGCGCCGTGGGTCGTCCAGGTCGAGCCCGGGCCCGTGACCGTCACGCTGTTGCTGGCGTTGGTGGTGCTCGCACTGGAGCCGTAACCGACATAGACATCGGAACCGGTTGCTGCAGTACCGGTCGTGATGGTGCCACCGTTGGAAACGACCAGTGTGCTCCCACCGAGGTAGCCGAAATACAGGTCACCTGTCTGCCAGCTCGATCCCTGGCCATCGACGATCACACTTGCCGTGCTGGCTGCGCTGAGCGCCGTACTGACGGTGCCGGTCTTCACGTTGCCGCCGGACTGGATCCACATTGCTGCGGTGCCAAGGTTGCCCAGAATGAGATCCTGGCCGGTTGCATCCAGTTTTCCACCATCCGTCAGGGTTAAGCGTCCGCGGCCGCTTGCCAGCGCGCCGAGTGTGATCTGACCGTTCGAGGTGACCGTCGCATCGTAATAGATGGTCAGCGATCCCTGGCCCGCGTGACCGATCGACAGGCCGCCTGCCTGAATCGCCGTCCCCGTACCTGAAACCAGGACGTCACCTATGCCTGGGGGTCCATCGCCGATCCTGAGGCCGCCCAGGCCTGTCGTAAGTAAACCGCCATTCGACATCGCCAGCGTCCCGGAGCCGGCACCTCCAACGTAAATGTAGTTGTTGCCGGTGTCCCAGCTGGACCCCGCCCCGACAATATCGACAC
The DNA here is from genome assembly GCF_041424195.1 of Tardiphaga sp. Lineage (NCBI taxonomy): Bacteria > Pseudomonadati > Pseudomonadota > Alphaproteobacteria > Hyphomicrobiales > Nitrobacteraceae > Tardiphaga > Tardiphaga sp. Next base: position 29,752 of record NZ_JBGMOE010000190.1, read on the forward strand.
GACCGCCAGAGCCCAGGCTTTGGCCGAGCACGCCGAAACCGCTGGTCACGACACCCGGATTCACACCATCGCCAATGATGAGCCTGCCGTTGCCGTTCTGACCGACGGTCAGGGCGCCGCCGATATTCCACGGCGTCGCCTGGGTGCCCGGCACGGTCTCGACCGCGCCGTTGTCGATGACGGCCTGCGCCCAGCTCACGGTACCCGTTGCTATCAAGAACAGCAGAGCAGTTCCCGAAAGCAATGCAGAGCGCAGACCTTTCGTCCTGGGCCGATGGGCGACGGAGGTGAAAACGGAAGAATTTTGAACGAAATTCATGAGCCCCGAAGCCAACTCTTGTTTGAGATCGATGGTCGGAGAATGGCCGATCCAAGGACACTTCCGCGCCCTCAATGAAGGCGATGGCCGATCGGCTTGAATTTGCTGGGAAACCGCCGGTAAGCTCGACGCTCCTACTCAAATTTGATGACGCCGCTGTCCGGCGATGGAATTAGGCTGCGAGTCGGGATGAGGCTGCGATCACCGCGAAAACGATCATGAGAGAGGGGGCGTGGAGTTGAATGCGCTAGCGCACGATCAGGCCGCGATCTCGGCAGTTATCGATCGCCTCTACAGTGCCGCCCTCAATCCCGATCAATGGGCCTCCGCGCTCGATTCATTCGCCATGGTCACTGGTGGGATCGGCGCCTTGCTGTTTTCGCCGGACCGTCCAGAGCCGAACATCACCTATTTCAGTCCCTCGCTCACGGACGCGGCGACGCAATATGCGCAGTTGTGGCATCAAGTCTGTCCGCGGACCTCCGCCGGACTGAACCCCGCTTTGGGCGATCGTTCGTGGAGCGATGAAGACGTGTTCTCGCCCGACAAGATGACGCGATCCGCCTTTCATCAAGATTTCCTGCGCCGCTACGATCTCGGCACGCAGCTAACTCTGAGCAGTCGTCAACTCGTGCCCGGCAGCACGTTCTTCCTCGCGAGCCAGAGAACGCGATCGGCTGACCTGCCAAGCCCCGAGGAGCGCAAGGCCATGGAAGTCCTGTCTTCCCATGCCATCCGCGCGCTGCAAGTCTATCGCTCGGTGGCATCCCCACAGCTGTCGCGCGAATTGCTGAGCGATGTCCTCGCGCACCTCCCCACAGGCATCATCGTCACTGATCACAACAGTCGCGTAGTCTTCATGAATCGCCAGGCCGAGGCATTGGATGGAGACGGTTTCCGTGTCGACCGCGGTCAGATTTTTGCGTCGATGCTTCGCGACCAACCAGCCCTTACCCAGTTGATCGCGGACACCGCAGCTTCCCGTGTCAAAGCAGCGGAGGTTCGCCCCGTCGTCCTGCAGCGTCCCAGCCTCAGGAAGCCGCTCGTGATCAGGGCTGTCCCGATCTCCGGAAAGTCCGACCGACCGCTTGCACATGTTCTGCGGGGCCTCGACCTTGTCCTGCTGACGATCAGCGACCCCGAAGGCGTATCCGATGGCGCTCCGCTTGACGAGCTGGTCGCGCTTGGCTTGACCGCCACCGAAGCTGTCATCGCTTTCATGCTTGGGACCGGCTCATCGCCGGAGGAGATCGCCGAGGTGCGAGAAATTGCTCTCTCGACGGTGCGCACACATATACGCCGCATCTACAGCAAATTTCACATTGCCCGACAGGGCGAGCTTGCGAAGATCGTGTCAGCGATCAAGCGCGTCATCTAGGGCGGGCGAACGACGTGGACGGAGTGGCGCCTTACAACACCACCGGCTCATCCGGCAGTTCATTCACCGACGAAGCATCGCGCGGGAAATGCGCCGCCAGATGCCGCGTCACGGCTTCGATTCCCTTGATCACACCGCGCTCGAAATGCCCGGCGCGGAAGTCGACTTCCATCATCTGGCAGATTTTTTCCCAGCCCGGCCTGCCCACCTTGGCATCGATCCCGCGATCGACCACGATCTCGACATCGCGATCGGCGAGCAGCAGATAGATCAGTACGCCGTTATTGTGCTCGGTGTCCCAGATACGGAGCTGTGCGAACACGTCGATGGCGCGCTCCCGCGCCGCCTGATTGCGGAACAGCGGCGCACCGTCGAGTGCGCCTTCGACGACGAAGCGGATCTGGCCGGCATGCAAGGCCTCGCTCGCCTTGATGGCCCGCTCAATGGCGGCCATGACTTTTGGCGGAAACGCCTTGCGGACGCGGGCGCGATTGCTGAGCAGATGTCTGCTGATCCGCTTGAGGCTCATCACCAACTCCCCGAGGCGCCGCCGCCGCCGAAACTGCCGCCCCCGCCGCTGAATCCACCGCCGCTGCTCGACGAACTCCCCGACGACCAGGAACCGCCGCTACCGCCGATATAACCGCCGCCACCTCGCCCACCGCCTGCGCCGCCCGACATGAAGGCCTCGCTCACCAGCGTGAAGAAAAAGGCGATCACACCGAGAATGCCGCCAAACAGCAAACTGCCGGCGACAAGCCAGACCACCGTGGCGACCAGCCCGCCAGTCGCCAGCGAACCGAACAGCCGGCCGAAGATCGTGCGCAGAATGCCGCCGAAGATGATCACACCGAACAGCAGGAACGGCGCATATTCCATGATCTGATCGAGGACATTCGCATTGCCCTTCCATTCATCCGGCGCCGGCAGCGGCTCGCCATCGATCACCTTGATGATCTGGTTGACGCCTGCCGAGATGCCGCCGGCGAAATCGCCGGCCTTGAAGCGCGGCGTGATGATCTCGTCGATGATGCGCCTGGTGGTGACATCCGTCAGCGCGCCTTCGAGGCCGTAACCGACCTCGATGCGCAGCTTGCGGTCATTCTTGGCCACCAGCAGGATCGCGCCGTCATCGACCTTCTTGCGGCCGAGCTTCCAGGCTTCGGCGACGCGGATGGAATATTGCTCGATGGCTTCCGGCGCCGTGGTCGGCACGATGAGCACCGCGATCTGGCTGCCCTTGCGGGCCTCGAAGTCGCGCAGCGTGCTGTCGAGCGATGCCCTGTCGGACTCGCTCAAGGTCCCGGTCTGATCGACAACGCGTCCGCTGAGCGCGGGCACGGCCACATCGGCCAGAGCGGCAACGCTCCAGCACAACAACAATGCCAGCAGACAGGCTTTGACAGCCTTCATCGCACTCACCGGCGAGGCCGGCCTACTTCGCAGGCGCCGGCGTCGGATTGAAGTCGACCTTCGGCGCGGTCGAGATCTCGCTCTCATTGGCGACGGAGAAGTTGGCCTTCTCCTTGTAGCCGAACATCATGGCGGTCAGATTGTTCGGGAAGGTGCGCACGCCGACGTTATAATCCTGCACCGACTTGATGTAGCGGTTGCGCGCCACGGTGATGCGGTTCTCGGTGCCCTCGAGCTGGGACATCAAATCCTTGAACAGCGCGTCGGACTTCAGCTGCGGATAGTTTTCGGTGACCACCAGCAGCCGCGACAGCGCGCTGGAGAGTTCGCCTTGCGCCGCCTGGAATTTCTGCAATGCCGCGGGATCGTTGACCACGTCCGGCGTCGCCTGCACCGAGCCGACCTTGGCGCGGGCATTTGTGACACCGAGAAGGACGTCCTTCTCCTGCTGCGCAAAGCCCTTCACGGAGTTCACGAGATTCGGCACCAGATCGGCGCGGCGCTGATACTGGTTGACGACCTCCGACCAGGCCGACTTGACCTGCTCGTCACTGGTCTGGATCGCGTTGTAACCGCAATTGGTCAGGCTGAGGGTCGCCAGTGCGGCCAGCACGGTCAGAAACTTGCGCATGAAATTCTCCTGTGACGCGGCTCAATGTTAGGCGGTTTCTAGCACACGGCGATGACATCCGTCGCTACAAGTTCACAGCGCGATGCTGCAATGCGTCCACGCATGTATCGAACGGTTTGTGTTTGCACACGGGGCATTCGTTGTTAGCCTTGCCACAACCATCGGCCCACAGAAGCCGAGGACATACTGGGAGGATTTCATGACGGACGTGCTCAACACGTTTCCGACCGTCGGCGCGCAGACCCTGCGGGCGCTGGCACGCTATCCCGATCGCATCGCCTTCAGCTGGCCGGGCGGCTCCATCACCTATCGCGGCGCCACGGACCTGATCGCGCGACTGCAGAACGTGTTCATGAACCTCGGCGCACAGCCCGGCACGAAAGTGGCGTTGCTGACCGCGAATCGTGCCGAAACCTGGTGCGCCGGTGTCGCCGCTCAATTGTCGCGCTTCGCCATTTCCTGGCTGCATCCGCTCGGCTCGATGCAGGACCAGATCGACCAGATCGAAGACGCCGGCTCCACGATCCTGATTATCGATGCCGACAATTTCCTGCAACGCGGTGGCGAGCTTGCATCGCGCGCGCAGGGTCTGCAGCACGTGTTCACGCTGGGCCGCGCGGATTACGGAATCGATCTGCTGAAGGTCGTCGGCTCGGGTGGCAGCGCCACCGCGCGGGATTTTGCACAGGTCGATGACATCGCCGTGCTCAATTACACCGGCGGAACCACCGGAAAGTCCAAGGGCGCGCTGCGCCGCCATCGCGAAGTCTCGGGCTTTGCCAATGCCATCCTGGCCGACTTCGAGATCCCGGACAGGCCGAGCTATCTCACCGTGGCGCCGATCAGCCATGTCGCCGGCACCAAGGTGCTGCCGACGCTGATGCGCGGCGGCACCGTGCATATGCTGAAGGGATTCGATCCCGAGGCCGTGCTCAAGACCATCGAGCGCGAGCATATCAACTTCACGCTGTTCGTGCCGACCATGATCTATGTGCTGCTCGACAACCCGACGCTGTCAAAGACCGATCTGTCCTCGCTCGATCTGGTGCTTTACGGCGCATCACCGATGTCGCCGAGCCGGCTGGTGGAAGGCATCGAGCGGATCGGCCCGGTGTTCTCGCAGCTCTATGGGCAGACGGAATGCTATCCGGTGTCGGTGCTGCGCAAGTCGGATCACGATCCGAAAAATCCGGAACTATTTCTATCCTGCGGTTTTCCGATCGCAGTCTGCAACGTCCGCATCCTCGACGGTGACGATCAGGAAGTCCCGCCCGGCGAGGCCGGCGAGATCTGCGTCCGCGCACCGCATGTGATGAAGGAGTACTGGAAGCGGCCGGAGCAGACCGCGGAGACGCTCAAGAACGGCTGGCTGCATACCGGCGACATCGCCCGCGCCGACGAGCGCGGCTATATGTTCATCCTCGACCGCAAGAAGGACATGATCGTCTCCGGTGGCTTCAACATCTTCCCGCGCGAGATCGAGGATGTGCTCACCACCCATGCCGATGTCGCCATGTGTGCCGTGGTCGGCGTCCCCGACGACAAATGGGGCGAGGCCGTCACCGCCATCGTGGTCGCACGCGGCGGGGCAAAACCGAATGCGGATGAGCTGATCAATCTGGTGAAGACCCGCAAGGGCTCGGCCCATGCGCCCAAGCACATCAAGTTCGTGACCGAGCTGCCGATGACCGGCGTCGGCAAGATCGACAAGAAGGCGCTGCGCGCGAGCTTCTGGGTCGGACGCGAGCGGATGGTGGGATAGAGGATCGTAGACGACCACTCCTCCAGGCGCGTCATCCCGGGGCGTGGCCGGCTCTTGCCGGACGCGAACCCGGAATTTCGACATGGCTGAACACTTCGGGATTCCGGATTCGCCTGCCAGCGGCTTCGCCGCCGGCCTGCGCTCCGGAATGACAGCGGAGGGTCACCACCTAGTGACTTGCATGATGATAGTTACTCCCCTATCTTCCCGTGATGGAGCGCAAGAGTTTCGAAAAACTGGAATGCCCGGTTGCCCGCAGCCTCGAGCGCGTCGGCGAGTGGTGGAGCATTCTGATCATGCGCGACGCCATCTACGGCATGACGCGGTTCGACCAGTTCCAGAAGAACCTCAAAATCGCGCCGAACATGCTGACCCGCCGGCTGGCGGTGCTTGTCGAGGCCGGGCTGCTGGAGAAGCGGCAATATTGCGAAAAGCCGCCGCGCTACGAATATATCGTGACCCCGCGTGGCCGGGATTTCCGCTCCGTGCTGTGGTCGCTGCAGAGCTGGGGCAACCGCCATTTTGCGCCTGAAGGCGAAAGCGTCGTCCTGATCGACAAGGAGACCGGCGAGACCGCCGATCCCATCCTGGTCGACCGCCGCACCGGCAAACCGATCACCGAAGCCACCCACGCCAACGCCCCCGGCCCCGCCGCCAGTGCACGCGTGCAACGGCGGCTCACCAAACCGCGCCCACAGAAGGACGGAACACTGTGAAACTCGAAACGCCACAGGCAGTCGCTGCCGCCCATCCGACACCGATCCCCGAGATGAATCCGCGCACGCGGATGCTGCTGCAGGCACCGATCGCGTCCACGCTGGTGAAGCTCGCTTGGCCCAATCTGCTGGTGATGCTGGCGCAGGCCTCCACCGGCCTGATCGAGACCTGGTGGGTATCGCATCTCGGTTCCGACGCGCTGACCGGCATGGCGGTGGTATTTCCCGGCTTCATGATGATGCAGATGCTGTCGGCGGGCGCCATGGGCGGCGGCATTTCCTCGGCGATTGCGCGCGCGCTCGGCGCGCGGCGCACCGACGATGCCGAAGCGCTGGTGATGCATGCCACGCTCATCAATATCCTGCTCGGCCTGATCGGCTCGGCGATCTTCCTGATCTGGGGCCGCGCGATCTATACCGCGATGGGTGTCAGCGGCGGCGCGCTCGACGCGGCCATGCAGTATTCCAACGTGGTGTTCGGCGGCAGCGTTTTGGTTTGGCTGATGAACGGCTTCGCCAGCATCATCCGCGGCACCGGCAACATGCTGGTGCCGTCGCTGTCGATCTGCATCGGTGTCGTGCTGCTGATCCCGCTGTCACCGCTGCTGATCTTTGGCTGGGGTCCGATCCCCGCGCTGGGCATCGCCGGTGGCGGCTGGGCCGTGGTGCTGTCGACCTTCACGGTCGGCGCCGTGCTCGCCGGCTACATTCTCTCCGGCCGCTGCATCGTCCATTTCAAGCTGGCGCGCCTGCGCTGGGATCTGTCCGCCGACATCCTGCGTGTCGGCGCCATCGCCGCGGTGATCTCGCTGCAGACGAGCTTCACGGTGCTGCTCACCACCGCGCTGGTCGGCGGCTTCGCCGGTGGCGATGCGGTGGCGGGGTTCGGCACCGGCGTCCGGCTGGAATATCTGATGGTGCCGCTGGCCTTCGGCTTCGGCGGACCACTGGTGGCTCTGGTCGGCACCAATATCGGCGCGGGGCAGGAGCAGCGCGCGTTGCGGGCCGCCCTGATCGGCGGCGGCATGGTGTTTGTGATCACCGAAACCGTGGGCCTGGCCGCCGCGATCTGGCCGGCTGCCTGGCTCGGCCTGTTCGGGTCGGATCCGCAAATGATCGAGACCGGCAGCGCCTATCTGCGCATCGTCGGTCCGGCCTATGGCTTCTTCGGCCTCGGCCTGTCGCTGTATTTCGCCTCCCAGGGCGCCGGAAAGATGATGTTTCCGCTGCTGGCGGGCGTGTTGCGCCTGCTGATCTCCATCGGCGGCGGCTGGCTGGCGCTGCGGCTGACGGGATCGCTGACCTGGCTGTTCGCCTGCCTGACCTTCGCGCTGGTCGTCTACGGCACCATCATCGTCACGGCGGTCGCGTCCGGGACCTGGTTCAAGAAGGCCACCTGAAAGCGTCGCCTCAAAGCAGATCGCGGCGTGCAGGATGGGTAGAGCGCAGGCGCGTGGCGCCGGCGCGAAACCCATCGTGGTCCGCGGGAAAAGCGATGGGTTTCGCGAAGACGCTCGACCCATCCTACTCGCTGGGAACAAAGATGTGCATATGCCTCATGCAGTTACACGCCTGTAGGGGCAACGCGAACTATCCTAGATAGCGCGGATCGGCGGCCAATTCGGCCGCCGCCAGGAATCTCCCAGCATGGCAGACGGTATCGTGGCACAGGCTCCCCCGCCGACGGACGGGCTGACGCCGAGCCAGCAGCGCTGGGCGCGGCTTGCCATCTTCACCGCGCTCGCCATGGCCTCGCTCGATACCGCCATTGCCAATATCGCATTGCCCTCCATCGCCGCCGACCTGCATGCCACGCCAGCGGATGTGATCTGGGTGGTCAATGTCTACCAGATCGCCATGGTGGCCACGCTGCTGCCGTTCGGCGCGCTGGGAGAGATCGTCGGCCATCAGCGCATCTATCTCGGCGGCCTGATCCTGTTCACGATCGCGTCGGTCGCCTGCGCATTCGCGTGGTCACTGGACACTTTGCTGTTCGCGCGGGTGCTGCAGGGCCTCGGCGCCGCCGGCGCCATGAGCGTCAATGCCGCGCTGGTCCGCGTGGTTTATCCGCCAAGCCATTTCGGCCGCGGGCTCGGTCATAACGCCCTCGTCGTCGCGACGGCCTTCACCCTCGGCCCCACCATCGCCTCGGGCATCCTGTCGGTCGCGACTTGGCCTTGGCTGTTCGCGATCAACCTGCCGTTCGGCCTCGCCGCCATTGTCATCAGCCTCAAGACCCTGCCAAAGACCGCACGCGCCACCCATAGTTTCGATTTTCTCGGTGCCCTGCTGACCTCGCTCTGTCTCGGCCTGCTGATCCTCGGCATCGACAGCGCCGCCCATCACACCGCACCGTCCATCGTCGTCGCGGAACTGGTTGCCGGTCTGCTGTTCGGGTGGCTGCTGCTCCGCCGGCAGGCCGATCATCCCGCGCCGATGCTGCCGATCGACCTGTTCCGCCGCCCGCTCTTCGCCCTGTCGGCGGCCACGGCGGTGTGCTCCTTCTCCGTCCAGGGCCTCGCCTTCGTGTCGCTGCCGTTCTATTTCGAAGAGGTTCTGCATCGTTCGGCAGTTGAGACCGGCTTCTTCCTGACGCCCTGGCCGCTGGTCGTCGGCATCATGGCGCCGATCGCCGGCCGGCTGTCGGACAACTATCCGGCCGGCCTGCTCGGCGGCATCGGCCTCGCCATGCTCGGTATCGGCATGGTGCTGCTGGCCACGCTGCCGCCTGATCCGGGCGTCGCCAATATCGTCTGGCGGATGGTGATCTGCGGCGCCGGCTTCGGTTTCTTCCAGGCGCCCAACATGAAGGCGATCATGTCCAGCGCCCCGGCCGGCCGTAGCGGCGGCGCCAGCGGTATCGTGGCGACCGCCCGGCTGACCGGCCAGAGCATGGGCGCGGCACTCGCCGCCTTCTGCTTCGGCCTGTTCGGCCATTCCGGCGCGACCTGGGCGCTGGCGCTCGGCGCCGGCTTCGCCGCGCTCGGCTGCATCATGAGCTTCCTGCGACTGATCGTTCCGTCGTCACCCGGTCACTGATTTCAGAGATAATTTTGCGAACTCACATTTCTCTTTTGCAATGCCGTATTAAGTGATGTGATATACTGCAGTGCACAGATGGATATTTTGCGGCGCAAGTAACAAAACTGAGTTCCATTGCCCTTCGGTTCCATAAGTACCCAAAGACGCTGGACCAGTTTCGTATCCTTGTAGTCACGGCGGGCACGAGGGCATTTCTTGAGGGTACTGTTCGTCACTCCAGAGATTGACGACTTCATCCGGGTGGGCGGCCTTGCAGCCGTTTCCGCCGCTCTCCCTCGAGCTTTGCGCATCTGGACCGATGTCCGCGTCATCCTTCCCGGCTACCGCGACGTCGTCACGCAGTTTCCCGACATCGAGATCGTCGGCGAATGCCCGGCACTGGCGGAAATGCCCGCCTGCTCGGTCGGCCTGGCCGCGACCAAGGACGGCCTGCCGATCTATATCCTGCTCTGCCCGCAGCTCTACGATCGTCCCGGCAATCCCTACGGCGACGCCAGCGGCCGCGACTGGCCGGACAACGACATCCGCTTCGCACGCTTCGCATCCGCCGCGGCCCTGCTCGCCTCCGGCAATCTCGACAAGAACTGGTCGGCCGACCTCGTCCACGCCAATGACTGGCAGGCCGCACTGGTGCCGGCCTATCTCGCCTGGAGCGGCGTCAAGATTCCGACCATCCTGACGATCCACAATCTGGCCTATCAGGGCCTGTTTCCCAAGTCTTCGCTGCGCCGGATCGGCGCGCCCGCCGAGTCGTTCCATATCGACGGGCTCGAATTCTACGACAAGCTGTCCTTCCTCAAGGGCGGCCTGATCTACTCGTCGCACCTCACGACCGTCAGCGAGACTTACGCCCGCGAGATCACCACGCCGGAACTCGGCTGCGGGCTGGAAGGCCTGCTGTCCAAGCGCTCCAACGAGTCGCGGCTCACGGGAATCCTTAACGGCATCGATGAGAGTTGGGACCCGCGCGTCTGCGCGGAGCTCATGAGACCGTTCGGCGCGGGCGACTGGGAAGCCAAACGCGCCAATGCCGATGGGGTACGTCAACAATTTGGGCTCGCGCTCTCCCGCGGGCCCATTTTTGGTTTGGTCGCCCGCCTCGTGCATCAGAAGGGCGTCGACCTCGTGCTGTCAGCCGCCGACGCCATCGTGTCGGCCGGTGGACAGATTGTCGTGACCGGCCGCGGCGAGACCGCCATCGAGAACGCGCTGATGGACGCGCATCGCCGCCGGCCCGACGCCATCGGTGTCGCCATCGGCTTCAACGACCGCGAGGCACGGCGCATTTTCGCCGGCAGCGACTTCACGCTGATGCCGTCGCGCTTCGAACCGTGCGGTCTTAGTCAGATGTATGCGCAGCGCTTCGGCTCGCTGCCGATCGGCCACCAGACCGGCGGCCTCGCCGAAACCATCGTCGACGGCGAGACCGGCTTCCTGTTCACGCAGCCATCTACGGAGTCGTTCCTCGGCGGCATCCTCCGCGCCTTCGCGACCTACGGATCCAAGGATCGCCTGAACTCCATGCGCCGCAGCGCCATGTCGAAGTCCTTCAGCTGGAATATTTCTGCCGCCAGCTACAGCGCGCTCTATCGCAAGGCCATCGTCGCCGGCGTCTGAGATAGTCTCAGACGCGCGGCAACGTCTCAGCCTCAGACCTCGACCACGCGCTCGACATGCACGCGGCGGCAATCCATCTCATATTCGAGATCAACGACCGGCGGCCGGTTGAAGTGCCAGGTCAGGCCGTTGCGGAACACGCCGCGACGACCGAGTTCACTTTCCAGCAGCGGATAAACGTCCCGCACCGTGTAGAGCTGCACGGCTGTTGTCTGGCTCCAGTCACCGGCGAACGCGCTCATGCGGCGCTCCATTTCATCGAGCACGAACTTGGCCTTTTCGAGCATCCCCGACGGGCTGATGTCGCCAAGGCGCACGGTATTGTCGCGGTAATCGCCCTTGCCCTCAGCGGCCTCGCCGCTGCCGGCAATGACAAAGGACGTCGGCGCATTCGGGGCAACGGTCGTGAACGAGAAGGCGTGGAAGCCCGGCTCCGACGGCGGGTCGATCTTCGGACACACATTGCTGCGCCCGACGGGATTCACGCGGTCCTTCATGATGCCCCAGTCTTCGAGGGTCCTGATATAGATCTCGTTGAAGTCGATGAAACCCTGCTCCGTGAACGGCGCCGGCGAGCGCAGCTCGCAGGCCGCGAAGGCGGTCAGCGGCCGGCCGGCTGCCTTGATGATCTCGGCGATCCTGGCAAAGCCCTCCTTCAGCGGGACAACCCGGGAGAAGCGCACGCGCTCCAGCGCGAAGCCAGGCAGTGCGCCGACGCCGCAGGAATACTGGCTGACGCCGGGCATGTAACGGTAGCCGCTATTTGGGGCTTCGACGGTCTCGATCATGTTTGGCCTCTTTCGATGAAATCAAAGTCAGTCTTCAAGGACGCCGAGATAGGCGTCGCGAATGATGGGATCGGCCAGCAGCTCGGCGCCCTGCCCGGTGCGCACGATGCGGCCCATATCCATGATGTAGGCGTGATGGCAGAGGTCGAGCGCCGTCGTGACGTCCTGCTCGACGAGGAGGATCGACATGCCTTCGCTGTTGAGCTGGCGCAACGCGGCGACCAGTTGCTCCACCAGCAGCGGCGACAGGCCGAGCGAGAGTTCGTCGATCATCAGCAGGCGCGGCGCGCTCATCAGCCCGCGGCCGATGGCGCACATCTGCTGCTCGCCACCCGACAGCGTTGCCGCCGCCTGATTGCGGCGTTCGCGGAGCTTGGGGAACGTCGTATAGACGCGGTCGAGATCGCGATTGAGCTCGGCCCGGCTGACGCTGCGCGAATAGGCGCCCATCAGGAGATTGTCCTCGATGCTCATGGCGCCGAACAGACGGCGCCCTTCCGGCACATGGACGATGCCATGGGCCAGCATCTGTGCCGCCGTGGCCTTCGACAGATCGACGCCCTCGGAGACATATTTTCCGGAGGTCAGCGGGATCAGTCCGGACAATGCACGCATCAGCGTGGTCTTGCCCGCACCGTTGGAGCCGATCAGCGCGGTGATCTCGCCGGAGCGCACCGCCATGTCGATGCCCCACAGCACCTGGATTTCGCCATAGCCGGCGCAGACCTGATTGAGTTCGAGCATCGGATGATCAGCCACGGGCGGCGTTCCGTTGTGCATATTGCTGGCCCAGATAGGCATCGACCACGGCGGGATCCTTGATGATGTCGCGCGGCGCGCCGTCCGCGATCAGCCGGCCGTTATGCAGCACCGCAATGCGGGTGCAGACGTTCAGCACGACCTTCATCAGATGTTCGATCATCACGATGGTGATGCCATCGGCGGCGAGCTGATGGATCAGCTTGGTGGCACGCTCGACCTCGGCGCTGTTGAGGCCGGCATTGACCTCATCGAGGAACAGCAGCTTCGGCTTCATGGCCAAAGCCTTGGCCAGTTCCAGGCGCTTGCGCATGGCCAGTGTCAGGGTCGCTGCGGACTGGTTGGCCTGTGCATCGAGGCCGACAAAATTGAGATGGGCGCGGGCGGTCTCGCGGGCCGATTTCAGGCTCTCGCCCGGCTGCGAGAACAGTGCGGCGGCGGCGACATTGTCGAGCGCCGAAAACTCGGCAAAAGGCTGCACGATCTGGAAAGTCCGCGACAGGCCAAGCCGCGCCGACTGATAGGTCTTGATCCGCGTGATGTCCTGGCCGTCAAACGTCACGACGCCTGAGCTCGCTGGCGTGACGCCGCAGATAGTGTTGACCAGCGTGGTCTTGCCGGCGCCGTTCGGACCGATCAGGCCGACCACCTCACCCTTGTTGACCGACAGCGACACATCGCTGAGCGCCTTCAGCCCGCTGAAGTGGCGCGAGACGTTGCTGAGATGCAGGATTTCGTGACCGGGCCTAGACATGCTTTGCCTTTCGTCCGGTCAATCCGCGCCAGATTTTGCCGGCATGCAGCGACACCAGCCCATGCGGCAGGAACAACAGCAGCAGGATGATGAGAACACCCAGCACGCCCGAATGGATCTGGATGTAGTTGCGCCAGACCACCTCTTCGAGACCGAGATAGACGAAGGCGCCGCAGACCACACCGAGCGGCGAGCCGAGCCCACCCATCAGCGCCATCACGATCGGCTTCACCGAATAGAGGATATCGAACACGTCGGACGGGTCGATGTAATGCACCCAGGCGGCATAGAGCCCGCCGGCGGCGCCGACGAAGCAGGCCGACAGGCCGAAGGCGATGGCCTTGTAGAGCGTGGAATTGAGACCGACCATGTTCGAGGCTGTCTCGTTCTGCCGGATGCAGTTGAGACCAAAACCGAGCTTCGACATCGAAACCGCGATGACAACGAGGGCGGTGATCAGCAGCAGCCCCCACATGGCGTAGAAAAAGAAGGTCGCGTCGGAGAGAACACTCGAACCGGACACCAGCGGGATATTCAGGCCCATGCCGCCGCCCGTGAGATCCGTCGCGTTGTTGACGAGTTCGCGGAACACCTCGACCAGCGACAGGCTGGCAATCGCGAAGTAATGGCCGCGCAGCCGCAGCAGCACCGCGCCCAGCGCAGCCGCAAGCAACAGGCACAGCACCAGCGCACCCAGCAGCGACAGGGACAGCGGCACGCCCTTGTTCATGAGAATGCCGGTGGTGTAGGCGCCGAGACCGAAGAACGCTGCCGTCGCAAAGGACGGATAGCCGGCGAAGCCGCCGACGATGTTCCACGACAGCGCGAAGATCGCATACATGCAGGCCATGGTGCCGAGACGCAGCGCATAGGCATCGCCGAATAGCGGCAGCGCGGCGACGCAGGCAATGAGAACGAGAAGCGCGAGATTGGTCCGGGTCATTCAAAACCCTTTCGGCCGAGCAAGCCCTGCGGCCTGACGACAAGGAAGATAATGAGCAGGACGAAAGACAGCGTCACCGCATGGGCCGGGCCGAGATAGACCGAGCCGACGCCTTCGACCAAAGCCAGCAAGATGCCACCGGCCAGCGCGCCGGAAACGCTGCCGAGACCGCCGAGTACGCAGACCACGAAGGCCTTGCCCAGATAGGCCGACGAGGTCAGCGGCGAGATCGGGAAGATCAGCGCCATCAGCACACCGGCGCAACCGGCCAGTGCAGCACCGAGACCGAAGGCAATGGCGTAGATCGATTTGACGTCGACACCCATCAGCACCGCGGCATCGCGATCGAGCCGGACGGCAACGATGGCGCGGCCGACTTTCGAGCGGCGCAGCAGCAGGTAGAGCAAGAACGTAAGAGCCAATGCCGAAGCTGTCGCAATCAGGCGATCGACGGGGACGACGACGTCGAAGATCGAGATCGAACCCGTCGGCGGGGTCAGGATCAGCTTCCGGTAGTCGGCCTTGAAGTAATAGATCATCGCATTGTTCAGGATCAGATCGAGCCCGAAAGTCAGCGTCAGCGTCACCAGCACCGGTGCGGTGATGACGCGATTGAGCAGCAGCCGCTGCAGCAGATAGCCGAACACGAAAAAGGCCGGCGCGGCGATCAGCAACGCATACCAGGGCGACAGCCCGAGCGAATTATAGGCGCCCCAGGCCAGATAGGCACCGAGCACGATGAACGAGCCGTGGATCAGGTTGATGACGTTGAGAACGCCCCAGACCAGCGAGAAGCCGATCGCGATACAGGCATAGAGACACCCAAGCACGAGCGCATTGATCAGGACCTGGATGGCCAGCATGTCGATTCCCCGCCGGTCGCTTTGCTATTTCAAACTCGGCGCTCAGTTCACGCCGAGCTTGAAGTCGCCCTGCTTGATGGCATCGGGGAACAGCACCACCGGCTTGCCGGCCTGGATCTGGAAGACCGGCGGTTCGAGCGAGTTGATCTGGCCGTTGGCGCCAAATTTCACCGGGCCCCAGAAGGTCACGACGTCCATCTTGGCGAGTTCGTCACGCACCTTGTCGCGGTCCAGCGAGCCGGCCTTTTCGATCGCCATCTGGAACAGCGCACCGCATACCGCAGCCGAAGCGTGGGCATAGTCCGGCTCAAGCTTGTACTTGTCCTTGAACAGCTTCACGAAATTGGCTGTCGTGCCGAAGATGTCCTTGCCGTTGTACTGTTCGGCCGGATGCCACCACGACGCGCTGGAGATGTTCTCGGCGCTCTGGCCGGCGGAATCGATGAATTCCTGATAGGCCGGACCGGCGATCATGGTCACGACACCCGCCTTCATCTGCTGATCGACCATCTGCTTGCGCAGCAGCAGCAGATCATTGGTGTAGCCGGTCAGAAAGATCCACTGCGGATTGAGCGACTTGATCTGCGACAGGGTCGCGGAGTGATCGAGGGTGTTGATGGCGTATTTCTCGAAATAGACGACCTCAAGACCGTTCGCCTTGGCGGACTTTTCCATTTCCTGCGCAATGGCCAGCGGGAACAGATCGTTTCGCGCGAGGATCGCAACCTTCTTGACATCGGCAGCCTTGGCCTTGACCAGCTGCGTCAGCGGCGTGGTCAGCGTGTCGTTCGGCGTGAAGGTGCCGAACAGATATTTGTAGTTCTGGTCATAGACCTGTGACGATGACGCCGTCGCGGCGAGCATCGGCACCTTGTATTTCTCGGCGATCGTGCTGGCGGCCTTGGCGGCGCCCGACCCGAACGGGCCAAACATGAAGTTCACCTTGTCCTGGGTAATCATCTGTTCGGTGGTCTGCACCGAGCGCGGCGTGTTGGACTGATAGTCCGAATAGACGATCTCGACCTTGTATTTCTTGCCGCCGACATTGATGCCGCCGGCCTTGTTGGCCTGCTCCGCCCAGAGGTCATAGCCCTGCTGCTGCTTCACGGCTTCCGGCGCTAGCGGCCCGGTGATCGGCAGCGGCGCGCCGAAACGGATGACATCCTGCGCAGACGCTACTGAGGACGTCGCTCCCACGCCGGCCGCAGCCAGCAGAAGGGAGGCCGAAAAAGCCGAGGCAGCAAGCCGGGGATGAAACATCCAAATTCTCCATCGATGACGGGACCGTGACCTGCCGAAACTTTTGCAAATTAGCATTTCGAATAAAAGCATTGAATTTCGATGTGAGAGGTCTGAAAATCAGAACGCTAGTCAGGTCCTGCCATCGCGCTGGGCAGCCAGCCGCGAGGGACCAACGATGATCGAATCCACCGCCATTCGCTATTTTCGCGTGGTTACCGAGTCCGGATCGATCAAACAGGCCGCTGCAGCGCTGCGCATCGCTCCCTCCGCCATCAGCCGGCAGGTGCAGGGGCTGGAGGAAGAGCTTGCGGTCAAACTGTTCGAACGCGGCGCGCGCGGCATGAACCTGACCGATGCCGGCCACGTGCTGTATCGCTATGCAGTCGAGAATCGCAGCCAGCTCGACGGACTGCGCAGCCAGGTCGAGGAATTCGCATCGTTGCGCCGCGGCCAGGTGAAGATCGCCACCGTCGAAGGCATGTTGTCGAGCTTCCTGCCGAACTCGTTCGTCGACCTGTCGCAGCAATATCCGGGCATCGCCCTGTCGGTCACCGCAGTCGGCGCGCGCGACGTGGTCGAGATGGTCAGCCAGAACGAGGTCGATCTCGGCCTGATCTTCGGCCGCGCGCCGCGACGCGACCTGATCGAACTCGGACGCATGCGGCAACCCGTCTGCCTGATCGTCGCACCCACGCATCCGCTGGCCAGCCAAAACTCATACGGGATGAAAGATCTCGCAGGGTTGCGCGTGATCCTTCCGGACCCATCGTTTGGCATTCGTCAGGAACTCGACAAGTCCTGCGCACAGGCCAGTGTGCGGCTGGAAATGTGCAGCGAGACCAACTCGCTGGCCTTCACCCAGACCGTGGCTGCCCGCACCGATCTCGCGACGTTCCTGCCGATGGTCTCGGCAACGGCGGCGATCAATGCCGGCACGCTGGTCGCGATCCCGCCGCGCGACCGCAGGCTTGAGTCAACACAGGTGACGCTGGTGCAGTCGGCCGCACGCATGGCATCACCTTCAACGCGACTGGTCGCCGAAATGCTGGTGGCGCAGATGAAGGATAGCGATGAAGGGTAGACGCCTTAAGCGGCGAGCCTTCCAGCCAGCGCGCGGAAACGCTGGAGCTGATCCTGCTTCAGCGCGCGGGTCTCGTCGCGGCCGACAAAGACCTTGAACATCACGCCGCCGTCCACATTGAGAAAAGCAACGAAAGCTGACGACTTGCCCATGAAGGGCCGCTCGACGAAGGCAACGCCGCCGCAGCGTTCATGACGCAGATGGCCGTGCAGGCCCTTCGGCTGTGTCAGATTATAGTAGCCATGGCCAATGGCGCCCCGCGACAGCGGCGCCGTCGTCTCGAAGATGCCGTCCTCGGTGTGAACGATCAGCGTCACCTCGCCCCACTCGGCAATATCAGTCATCGCGGTCACGAAGGCGTCGGCGCCGCCGCCGATGGTCACCATTCCCTCGGGCAATGCCTCAAGCACCGCGCGGGGCGTGACGTTGCGCTCACACGCAACGGTCTCGATCACGGCGCCGGGATTCTCCGCCATATAGGTCTTCAGCGCGGCGAGATCCGTATTCAGCATGGCATGGCTCCGTGATCGATCATTGTCGTCAATAAACGCAGTCGTCCGCGATCAGGCCGCAGCGCTCTTGCGGCGCTCGGACTGGATCACTTCGAAACCCTCGAACCTGGGGTGACCGAGATAGAGGCTGGCGCCTTCCGACTTGTTGTCCGCGCGGGCATGGGCCTTACGGAACTGCTCGGACTTGGTCCAGCCCTCGAAGTCCGCCTTGCTGGCCCAGACCGTATGCGACGAATACAGCGTGTGATCCTCGGCCACCGGGCCTTTCAACAGGCTGAACTCGATGAAGCCCGGCAATTCCGAGAGATACGATTCCCGGTTCGCCCAGATGTTTTCGAAAGCGGCCTCGGAGCCGAGTTTCACCTGAAAGCGGTTCATGGCGATGAACATGGAGTATTCCTTCTCTTGTGTGCTCGTAGCCTATCATAAACGAAATCGCGCCCGGACATGAGCGCGATTCCTCTGGAGATGTCGCAGGCGGTTATGCGCCGCCGAAATGGACCTTCAGACCACCCTTGTAGACGATGCCGGGGCCAGGGCTGGTCCACAGAACGTCGTTCTGGGTCGTGCCATCCGCACCCGCGCCTGGAATGGCGTAGGGGCGATAGTACTGGTTGAGGATGTTGTCGACGCCGAAGTTGAGGGTGATATCCGGCGTGGGCTGATAGGCGACGTACAGATTGACCAGATCATAGGCGGTCGATGGCACATAGCCGACCGGGATGTCGGTAATGGCACCAACTGACGACCACTGAGCCGAGATGACCAGCTTGCGGTCCAGCAAGCGGATGCCGCCGGTGGTCGTGACCTTGCGCGGCTGGATCGTCGCCAGACCAACATTGGTCTGGGTGTTCTTGCCGCGCTGAAGCGTAGCACCGACACCCAGGAACCAATCGCCTGCATCATAGGATGTCTCGGCTTCGAAGCCCTCGATCCTTGCCGACGCGATGTTCTGGTACTGGTAGAACTGGCTGAACAGGCCCGGAATCGGGAAACCCATAAACCTCAGTGGCGAAGCGACAGGGGGCGAAGCGACCAGATCGATATAGTCGTCAACATCGTTGCGGAAGAAGTTGAACTTGGCGCGGAAGCTATCGCCGGCTGTGAAAATGCCGTTGTACTTCAGATTGACGCCGACTTCCTTGTTCTTGCCGACTTCAGCACGCAGGTTCGGGTTCGGCCGGAAGCAGAACAGACCTGAAGTGCCATCGGGACAGTTGAACAGCGTCGGACCGCCACCGGTGGCATGGCCGCCCGCGATCAGCGTCTCCGTGATCGACGGCGCGCGATAGCCCTCGGCGTAGCTCACATAAGGCGTGAAACCGGCAACCGGCGTAACGCCGACAGTGATCTTCGGCGAGAGGCGATCGCCACTCGACGACGTCGTTCCGGCAACGCCTGTGCCGGACGAATTCAGCTCGTAGTGATCATAACGCAGCGCGCTGATGACTTCGAGCCAGGTCGAGTAGTTGTTCTTCAGCTGAATGAAGCCGCCGCCCACTGTCCGGTCGCCGCTCGGTGTGGTGATGTTGGAGTTGCCGCGGGAATCGAAGGTCGAGACCTTGTCGTTGAAGACATCGAAGCCGTAGGTGACGGCATTGCGCCATCCGCCGACATCGAAACGCGACGTATTGTTGACGTCCACGCCGACCGTATCCAGCAGGTAACCGCGGCGATCACCGACGCAGCCGGAAATATTGTTGCCGGGGTTGGCGAGCGTGCAGGTGCCTGAACCCGCGGTGATACGGTTGTTGTAGGTCTTGACCTGATCGTTGTCGGTGCGATTGCCATACAGCGTGGCGCTCCAGTCGAACAACATGTCATCCGGCCTGGAGTACTTCCAGGTCACCGTACCGGTATAGGTCTTGGCCGTGGAGCCATAGACCGACGAACCGGCGATGGCCGCAGCCGGCGCCGCCGTGGTGGTGCCCCCACGGTTCATCTGACCGATGCTGTACTGATAATCCTGGAAGATGCCGCCGAATTTGATCTCGTGGCCATCGGCAGGGCGGACCGTCAGCTTCATCAGGCCCGCAGCGATGTCGTTGCCGGTGTTGCCGATCTCGGTGCCGTCACCATCCTTGTAGTTGCCCTGCGTCCGATAGACCGCGCCGCCGAACACGTCGACCGACGGGTCGACGCGCACGCCGCCGAACACGGAGCCGAGGCCGCGATTGTTGTTGGAGCCGTAGGAACCGCTCATGTCCACGCCCCAACGCTCGCCCGGTCGCAGAACATCATTGATGTCCTTGGTGCGGAACGACGCCACGCCGCCGATGGCGCCCGACCCGTAGATGTTTGCGGTCGGTCCCCGGGTGATATCAATGCCACCGATCAGCTCGGGTTCGAGGAAGAATGATCCGTTCGCATTGTGACCCGAGCGCTGATAATTCTGGCGTGCACCATCGACCACAACAGCGACACGGCCGAAGTCCTGCAGGCCGCGGATATTGATCGCCGTCGATGGATCATCGCCACGGTCCTGCATCCAGACACCGGGAACGTTGTAGAAGAGCTGGCTCAGACGGTTTGGCTGCTGCAGCTGGATCTGTTCCTGCGTCATGACGCTGACCGGCGCTAACGCATCGATGGCGCGCTGCTCGGTCTTCGTTGCGGTAACGGTGATCTCATCGAGGGACTGGCTGCTGCGGCCGGCCTCTGCATTGGCGTTAGCCACCGGCGCCGGCATGACTGCCGACTGTGCCGCGACACGCTTCTTCTTCGCTGGTTTAGGCTTTTGCGGCTGCACGTCGCCTGCCGACACGGCAGCCGCCTGTGCCAGGGCGGCCCCGGAGACGAGCGCTCCCATTGATACGATCGACGCGCCCAACAACAAGGCGCGCGTAGTCCTGCCCCCAAGAGCCATAGCCTAATCCCCAAACACAATTTTTCAACGGATCGTGGCTGGCTGGCGCTGCGCGAGGCAGGGAGCTTGCTGGCTTTCGAATGCGACTCGGGGACCCCTGCCACCAAGTTGCCATTTTCGATTACGGTTCATTGACAGAAGGGTCAAGCAATCCCGCTCCTGTTTATACCGATTATAGATTGCAGTGCTTGGCGATGAGGCGCGACCAAACCTATAACGACGAGAGAGATTTTCACGGACGGGATATATCGGCGCTATGGATACTGGTTCTCACGACGGCAGCGCCGCCGCTCACACCAAACCCTCGGCCGGACGCAATGTAGTCGTCAATGGCGACCGGCTAGACAGCAAGGAGCTGTTCGCGGATCAGCGTGAGTTACTGATTACGCATGGCGACGAGACCTATCGCCTGCGCCTGACGTTCCAGAACAAGCTGATCCTCACCAAATGATCGCTGCGATGACCATGCGTAATCGCCGCATCGCGCATGCACTGCAATGTGTAGCGCTCGCGAGCACCCTCGCATTCTCCGCCGCAGCGGCAGCCGAAGACGTCATGGTGCGCGACGCCCGCGGCCGCGACGTCACCATCGGCCACCCGACCCGCATCGTCTCGATCGGAGGCGCGGTCACCGAAATCCTCTATGCGCTCGGCGCCGACGACCGCATCGTCGCTATTGATACGACCAGCCTGTATCCGCCGAAGGCGATGGCCGACAGACCCAATGTCGGTTACATGCGCCAGCTCTCGGCCGAAGGCGTACTCGGACTCAATCCGCAACTGGTACTGGCCATTGCGGGCTCCGGCCCGAAGGAAACCATCGACGTCATCGACGCCGCCAGGATTCCGCTCATCATGGTGCCGGATACGTTCACCGAGGCCGGCATGATCGAGAAGATCCGGCTGATCGCCAGGGTCGCGGGTGTCGAGCCGCGCGGCGAATGTCTCGCCAATGCCGTGGCCGGCGACCTCACGGCGCTGCGCGAGTTGCGCGCGAAAATCAAAACACCTGTTCGCGTGATGTTCGTGATGTCATTCCTCGACGGCCGCGCCATGGTCGCAGGCCAGAAGACGGCAGCCAACGAAATCATCAAGCTGGCCGGCGGCGTGAATGTCGCGGACAGTTTCGATGGCTACAAGATCATGACCGATGAAGCGATCGCCGCAGCCAAACCTGATGTCGTGCTATCGATGGAGCGCGGCAAGGACACGCTGCAGGCTGACACCGTGTTTGCCAACCCGGCCTTCGCGCTGACGCCGGCCGCAAAGACCAGAAACCTGATCACCATGGACGGCCTCTATCTGCTCGGCTTCGGCCCACGGACGGCCGCCGCCGCGCGCGACCTTGCCGTGAAACTCGATCCGGCGCTGACCGCCGACGCGGCCTCGTTCAAGCCCGCCTCGCTCGCCGTCAACTGTCGTCAATAAGATGACTGCTGCGGACGCCAAGCTGACTGTGTTTGTCAGAACGAGGGGCCGGGTGCGCCGCCCCAAGACCATCGTTGTCCTGTGCGGCCTGTTCGCAGCACTGCTGTTGACGGTGCTGCTTGCCGCCACCGTGGGTGCCGCCGGCATTCCCCTCGCCCGCCTGCCCGCGGCGCTTGGCCTGACGGCTGCCGATTCCGGCAATCCATTTGCCGCACGCGACCAGCTGATCCTGTGGTCGATCCGGATTCCCCGCATAGCCATCGCCGCGATGATCGGCGGCATGCTGGGTGCGGCGGGCGCGATTATGCAGGGCCTGTTTCGCAATCCGCTGGCTGACCCTGCTTTGGTCGGTGTCTCCAGCGGCGGCGCATTTGCTGCGGCCGGCGCCATCGTCATCAGCGACAGCCGCTTTGCGCATGATGTCAGCTTTCTGCAGCCATTCCTGCTGCCGCTCGCGGCCTTCGTCGGCTCGCTGCTGACGACCATCATCCTGTACCGGATCTCCAGCCGCAGCGGGCGCACGTCTATCGCGCTGTTCCTGCTCGCCGGCATTGCCATCGCCGCCATCGCCAATGCGGGCATCGGCCTGCTGGTCTTCATCGCCGACGACCGCCAGCTGCGCGATATCACCTTCTGGCTGCTCGGCTCGCTCAGCGGCGCCACCTGGAGCAAAGCGGCAACGATTGCGCCGATGCTGGCTCTCGGCCTGATCGGCATGCTGTTCACCAGCCGTGGCCTCGACGTGCTGATCCTCGGTGAGTCCGAAGCCTTCCATTCGGGCGTCGATGTGGAGCGCCTCAAGCGTATCTGCATCGTGCTGGTGTCGGCCATGACCGGCGCGGCGGTGTCGGTCTGCGGCGTGATCGGCTTCGTCGGCATCGTCGTGCCGCATTTGCTGCGGCTGGTGATCGGTCCGGGCCATCGGCTCCTGCTGCCGGCCTCCGTCGGGCTCGGCGCGAGCCTGCTGGTCGGCGCCGATACGCTGGCGCGCACCATCGTGGCGCCGGCCGAGATGCCCATCGGCATCCTCAGCGCCGCCGTCGGCGCGCCGATCTTCCTGCTCATCCTGCTGCGCCAGCGCGGGCTGGTGGGGCTGTGACGCCAATGGCCGACGCTCCCATCCTTACAGCATCCGGCCTGTCGCTCACCGTTGGCCAGGCCACGCTGCTCGATCACGTCGATCTCACCATCAAGAGCGGCGAGATGGTCGCCATTGTCGGCCCCAACGGCGCCGGCAAGTCGACGCTGCTGCGCCTGCTGTCCGCCGATCTGCGCGCATCGCGCGGCAGCATCACGCTGAAAGGCCGCAATCTCCACGCTTGGTCGCCCGAAGAACTCGCGATGCGGCGCGCAATGCTGTCTCAGCATGTCAGCGTGAGTTTTCCGTTCACCGTGCAAGAAGTCGTGCGCATGGGGAGCGGAATCCTGCCGCTGGCTGCCGCGCAATCGCTGGTCGATGCCGCCATCGATGAAGTGGGCCTCGGCGACTTCCGTCATCGCGAATTGCCGACGCTCTCCGGCGGCGAACAGCAGCGCGCGCATTTCGCCCGCATCCTCGTGCAACTCGCCTGCGGCGAGGCTGCCCATGGCCCCGGCATCCTGCTGCTCGACGAGCCGACGTCGTCTCTGGATCTGCGGCACCAGATCGAGCTCGTGGAAATCTCACGGCAGCGCGCGCGCAACGGCACGGCCGTCATCGCGGTGCTGCACGATCTCAACCTCGCAGTTCGTTTCGCGGATCGCATCGTCGTCATGCGCAACGGCGCCGTTGCTGCAGAAGGAACGCCGGCCGACACCATCACCAGCGATGTGATCCGCCGCGTGTTCGATATCGATGTCGTCGTCGCCCGCACCGACGATGGCGCGCCCTATCTGCTGCCGCAGATGATGCAACAGATTGCGACTTCAACTTCCGCAGCGGGTTAGCTACATTTCTGCCAAGCGCATCGTGCTGCGCAGGCATGCATATGCGTGAGTAACATTGTTGCTCACGGGAACTCACTTTTATCTGAACCCCTGATGAACTCACGCATTGCCCTCCTGTCGCAACAAACCACGGAGATTCCCCATGGGGTATGCACACAGATCGACAGCATTGGTGGTCGAGAACGACGAAGCACAACGTACACTGGTCAGCCTGCTGCTCGAAGAGAGCGAGATGAACGTCATCGAATGCGAAAGCGCGGAGGCGGCCGTGCTGGTGCTGGAGGAATCCGGCGACAATGTTGCGATGGTCTTCACCGATGTGGAACTCGCGGGCATGATGGACGGCATCGAGCTCGCTTATCTTGCCAAGCAACGATACCCCGATATGCATGTGATCGTGACCTCGGGTGCGCCTCGCGTGCGCCGCCTGCCCGACGGCACGCTGTTCATGGCCAAGCCGTGGAGCCCGATCGACCTGCTTCGCGCGGCACAACAATCCTTCCATTAGCGTAAAAGGCAAAGCACACGCGGCTTGCCGCTCGCGAACCGCGTGGGACAGCCTTGCATTGCTGCAGCGCAAAGTTGATAATTCGGCGATCACGCCCGCCGCAGCAAGGGTCACATGCCGTTCGACCTCCTCATTCGCAACGCCACGCTTCCCGATGGCCGGACTGGCCAGGATATTGCCATAGAAGCGGGCCGTATCGTCGCGGTGCAGCCCAATCTGTCGGGAGACGCCGGACGGGTGATCGATGCCGCCGGGCATCTGGTCTCGCCGCCATTCGTCGATGTCCACTTCCATATGGATGCGACGCTGTCGCTCGGCCTGCCGCGCCTGAATGTCTCCGGCACCCTGCTCGAAGGCATCGCCCTGTGGGGCGAGTTAAAGCCGCACCTCACCTATGAGGCACTGGTCGAACGCGCGCTGCGCTATTGCGACCTCGCAGTGGCGCAAGGGCTTTTGGCCGTGCGTACCCATGTGGATATCTGCGACGACCGGCTGCTCGCGGTGGATGCGCTGCTCGATGTCAAGAAGCAGGTCGCCCCCTATCTCGATCTCGAACTGGTGGCCTTTCCACAGGACGGCTATTTCCGCTCGCCGACGGCTGCAGAGAATCTGAAACGCGCGCTCGACAAGGGTGTCAGCATCGTCGGCGGCATTCCGCATTTCGAGCGCACCATGGCCGATGGCGCGGCCTCGGTGAAGGCACTCTGCGAGATCGCCGCCGCACGCGGACTGCGCGTCGACATGCATTGCGACGAAAGCGACGATCCCATGTCGCGTCATATCGAGACGCTGGCCTATGAGACGCAGCGGCTGGGATTGCAGGGCCGTGTCGCCGGCTCACATCTGACCTCGATGCATTCGATGGACAATTACTATGTCTCGAAGCTGCTGCCGCTGATCGCCGAGGCCGGCGTTGCCGCGATCGCCAATCCACTGATCAATATCGTGCTGCAGGGGCGTCACGACAGCTATCCGAAGCGCCGCGGCCAGACCCGCGTGCCGGAAATGCGGCCTTACGGAATCAACGTCGCCTTCGGCCAGGATTGCTGCATGGACCCGTGGTATTCGCTGGGCTCCGCAGACATGCTGGAGGTCGCACATATGGGGCTGCACGTCGGACAGATGACCAGCCGCGACGCCATGCGTTTCTGCTTCGACACCGTCACGACAAATCCCGCTGCCATCATGGGCCTCGAAGGTTACGGCCTCGATGTGGGCTGTAACGGCGACCTCGTGCTCCTGCAGGCGCGTGATCCCATCGAGGCGATCCGGCTGAAGGCGACGCGCCTCGCGGTCGTGCGCCGCGGCAAGGTCATCGCCGAGACGCCCGCACGGATTGCCCGACTCGCACTCGATGGCCGCCCCGCATTGGTCGATCCGGCCGCCTACGCGCCACCGACCTGATATCGTCGGCCTCCTTCCCTCACATCTCCCGGCAGTATGACATCCTCTCCCCCCAAATCCCTGCGCGTTGCCGTCGTCGGCGGCGGCGTGGCCGGTGCGTTCGCCGGCATCATTCTGGCCAGGCTGCCGCAGATCGGGCCCATCACCGTGCTGGATCGCGATGGCGCCTTCGGGCGCGGGCTCGCCTATTCCGCCAAAGCGAAGTGGCACCGCATCAACGTTCCCGCCTACAAGATGGGCGGGCTCGGCGCCGACGATGACGGCTTTGTCGAATGGCTGACGGAAACCGGTCAGGCGAACTGGCCGGACTACTCGTCGTCTTTCGTTCCCCGCCGAGTCTATGGTGATTACATCTCGACGAAGTTCAACGAACTGACCGCCATCGGGCGTGTGACGCCGCGGCAGGACGTGGCAGTCGCCGTGACGCGCCAAGGCGATGGCTATCGCGTTGCGACCGCATCTGGCGCGACCATCGACGCCGATCTGGTGTTCCTCTGTCTTGGCAACCAGCCGCCGTCGCCGTTTCCCGGCATCAAGGCATCGCCGCGTTCGATCACCAATGTCTGGGCGCCCGGCGCACTCGATCCCATCGGGGCGGATGATCGCGTGCTGGTCATCGGCACCGGCGCCACCGCGGTCGATGTGGTGATCGATCTCGTCCATCGCGGCATGCGCGCGCCCATCACGATGGTCTCGCGGCGCGGACTGCTGCCGCTGATCGATGTGCCAGCGGAAATCGATCCCAATCCGATGAACTCATTCCCCGTACCCACCGCACGGGGCCTTCTGGCCGCTCTTCTCAAGGACACCCGCCGCAAGGTGGCCGCGGGGATTCCATGGCAGACCATGGTCGACACGTTTCGACTGTCGATTGGTGAACTCTACAGGAACGCCTCCGAAACCGAACGTGCCCGCTTCGCACGGCATCTGCGCGCGATCTGGATGGTGCATCGGCATCGGCTGGCGCCGGATGTCGCCGAGCTGCTGCAGCAGTTGCAGCGGGACAAGCGGCTCGACGTGATCGCAGGACGCATCGCCAGCGCGGTCGCGACGACATCAGGCCATGACGTCAGCATCCGCAAGCGCGGACATGGCGAGACGATCAACCTCGCCACCAACTGGATCCTGAACTGCACCGGCCCCGAAGAGCGCTATGATCGCCTGGGCGATCCGCTCATCAAGTCGCTGCTCACAACCGGGCAAGTGCGGACCGGCTTCAACGGCCTCGGCCTCGATGTCGCTCCAACCTGCGAGCTGCGCGACAGCGCCGGTCATGTTCAGCCCGGCTTCTATGCCATCGGCCACGCCACGCGCGGCGCGTTCTGGGAAGTGACTGCGGCATCCAATATTCGGCGGCAGTTGCTGGCGATTGGAGATACGCTGGAGAATTCACCGTCAACCGCGTCGTAGGATGGGTTTCGCTCCGGCGCTTCGCGCCTTCGCTCTGCCCATCCTACAGACTCAGCCCTTCCGCCACGGCACGATGGCCCGCTCCAGCGCGTCGAAGCCGGCATTCATCACGAAGCCGATGATCGCGATGACGAACAGGCCGACATACATGGTCTGGACGTCGAACAGCTCCCACGCATTCCAGATCATGTAACCGAGCCCCTGCTTGGCGCCGACCATCTCGGCGATGGCGATCAGCACCAGCCCCATGCCGGCGCCAAGCTTGATGCCGGTCATGATCAGCGGCAATGCGCCGGGCAGCGCCACGGTGCGGAACATGTTGAAGCGGCTGGCGCCGAAATTGCGGCCGACATCGAGGAAGATCGGCGCAATCTGGCGCACGCCCGCGGCCGTATTGATGACCACCGGATAGAACACGCCGATCGCCACCATGGCGATCTTGGAACTTTCACCGAGACCGAAAATCAAGAGCATCAGCGGCAATAGCGAGCTCTTCGGAATCGGATAGGTCGCGGAGATCAGGGGATCGAATGCGGCCCGAACCGGGCGATACAGACCGATGGCCAGCCCGATCACGATCGCCGGCACGCAGCCGACGACAAAGCCCACGATGAGGCGATACAGGCTGGCGCCGACATGCCGCCACAGCGCGCCGGATGACGCCAGCTCGAACAGATGCTTCACGATATTCGAAGGCGCCGGGAAAAACCTGACATCAACGATACCGGTGCGGGCGCAGATTTCCCACAGGCCGAGCAATACCAGCGGGGACAGGATGCTGATGGTACGGTCGCTCCACAGCGAAGGCGAACGGGCCGAACTCATGCCTTGCTCCCCGGCTCGCGGCTGCGCGCGCGATCGACCTCTTCACGCAACTGCGCCCAGATGTCATAGACCAGTTCGCCATAGGCCGGTGTGTGCCGGAGTTCGACGACGTTGCGTGGCCGCGGCAGATCGACCGGCACGATGGTCTTGATACGGCCGGGGCCGGCGGTCATCACCATGATGCGATCGCCCAGCGTCACGGCCTCGTCGACGCTGTGAGTGATGAAGACCACAGTCTTGCGCGTCTCTTCCCAGATTCGCAGCAGCTCCTCGTGCAGCAGCGTCTTGTTCTGTTCGTCGAGCGCCGAGAACGGCTCGTCCATCAGCAAGATGTCGGGATCACTGGCGAAGGCGCGCGCGATGGAAACGCGCTGGCGCATGCCGCCGGACAGTTGATGCGGATAGAGCGTCCGCGCGCCATACATGCCGGTCTTGTTCAGATAATGCCCGACCACATCATCGATCCGCGCCTTCGGAACATTGCGCATCGTCAGGCCATAGGCGGCATTATCCCATACGGTCATCCAGGGAAACAGCGAGTCCCCCTGAAACACCATGGCGTTCTGCGGATGGCCGGGCTGCGGATCGGCGATGACGATCCGGCCGTCCGATGGCGCATCCAGCCCCGCAAGCATACGCAGCAGAGTCGTCTTGCCGCAGCCGCTCGGGCCGACCACCACGAAGAAGGTGCTGGCCGGGATATCGAGCGTGATCCGGTCCAGCGCCAGCTGCGTATCGTGCCGCTTGGT
Source organism: Tardiphaga sp. (assembly GCF_041424195.1). Lineage (NCBI taxonomy): Bacteria > Pseudomonadati > Pseudomonadota > Alphaproteobacteria > Hyphomicrobiales > Nitrobacteraceae > Tardiphaga > Tardiphaga sp. The sequence goes on from NZ_JBGMOE010000190.1 coordinate 58,688, forward strand.
GACGTCGCGCAGGCTGATCTTCGGCGCGGACACTGGCCCGCCATCCCCGATTGCTGCTGTCGACATCTGCACCGCCATTGTTACGTTTTCCCACGCCGTTTTACCTGGGCCGCGCGAACGGCCCCAGGTCCGGCTTCAGCGCATTGACATAGGACATATCGACGACCTTGGCAGCCTTGATGTCACTGGTGACAAGGCCGCGCGACTTGAAATAAGCGAGATCGGTCTCGACGCTCGGGAGATTGACCTGGCCATCGGGATCGATAAACACCGGCACCATCTGCTGCAGCAGCGTCATGTCCTTGATCCCCGTCATTTCGGCGATGTCCTTGATCATGCCCTCGGCGCCGGGACCCGCGATCTTGCCGTCCTTCAGCGTCGCGTCATAGGCTCGCACGCCGCGCAGATAGGCCTTGAGGAAGGCCGTCACCGTCTTGCGATCCTCGGCGAACTTGCCATTGATCAGCAGCATGGCCGTCTGCTGCACCGGATAGAAATCGTCGAGGCCGGCGAAGCGTACGGCGACGCCATTGCGCACCATGGCCGTCACGCCGGGCTCGGCCGAGATCGCCGCATCGATCGCCTTGTTGGCGAATGCCGTGAGATGCTGCGGGAATGGCAGGAAGATCTTTTCGATATCCTCGTCCTTCAGACCGGCCTTTTTCAGCGCCTGATTGATAACGGATTCATCGGCCGCACCATTGGCGATGATCGCGACCTTCTTGCCCTTGAGATCGGCAAGCGACTTGAATGCGCCTGACTCGATCAGGTCCTTGCGGACCATCAGCGCCTTGTAGCTATAGCCGGCGATATTGGTGCCCTTGTCGGCCACCATTTTCAGCTTGAGACCACGATTGACGGCATTATAGAGCCCGGCCGACGCAGCCCCTGCGGCGGCGTCCAGATCTCCCGCACCGAGCGGCGCGACCATCTTGGCACCGGAATCGAACGGGATGAGTTCGACCTTGACGCCCTCTTCCTTGAAGTAGCCGCGCTTCTCGGCGAGGAACAGGCCGATATCGGATGACAGGTTGGTGGTTCCGACCTTGACCGTCTTCATCCCCTGAGCATGCGCACTTCCCATCATCGACATCGCAACAGCAGCGACAACAAGCAGACGTTTCAGCATGATCGGTCCTCTCTATCTCGCATGAAAATGATGGGCAAAACGCGCCGCAGCTCAGGGCAAACGTGGAAACAGACGTCTCGGATTGGTTTCGGTAATCAGTTCGATATCGGCTTTGGAGAAACCCGCAGCCTTGATGCCGGCGAGCGGATCGCGATCCGCCGGCGGGAACGACTCATCGGTGCCGAGCGCCACGCGTTCGATACCCACTGCATCGGCGAGAAAGCGCAGCGCCTTCGGCGCATGAACGATACTGTCATAGCCGATGCGCGACGCGTAGACAGACGGATCGCATTGCGCGACGTCGCCCTGACCCGCACGGTCCATCCGCGCATGCATCACGTCAAAACGGCCCAGCAGATACGGGAACGTACCGCCGCCGTGGCTGAGGACGATGGACAAAGCAGGGAAGCGATCGAGCACACCGGAGAACATGATGGAGCCGATGCCGAGCGTGGTGTCGAATGTGTATTGGGCGATCTGCGTCAGGGCAAATTTTGCGGCGCGCGGCGCGGCATCCACCAGCACGGGATGCAGGATGACCGGCAGTCCCAGCGCTTCCGCCTTGCTCCAGAACGGATCCAGCGGCTTCTCGCCGATATTGATGCCTTCGATATTGGCGGGGACCATCACAGCCACGGCGCCGAGATCCACGGCGCGATCGAGCTCGGCCGCAGCGTCGGCAGCATCGACCAGCGGCACCGATGCGACGAAGGAAAAGCGGTCATTGTTCGTATGGCACCAGTCGCCCAGCGTATCGTTGAGCATGCGATGCCAATGCGCGCAGGCATCTTTTTGAAGGCCGTAGCCGTAAATATCCGGCCATGTGGCCACCAGTTGCCGGTCGAGACCCTGACGATCGAGGCTGGCACGGCGTTGTTCAACAGGCTCGACCAGTTGCGGGAAGAACGGCCGAACCCTGAAACCGTAATCGAAGCCGAGGGCCGGCGGCTTTCCGTTCCCTGACGGCAGCAGCCTCACGCCGCAATAGGCGCCGCGGCCATCGATCGCGGACAGAAGCTGCGGCGGCACATAATGGGCATGGATATCGATCGGCACAATCAGTCCCTATGCGGCATTGGTCCTGCGCTCGCGCGCATCCTTGATGAGGCGCCACAGACGCGGTGGCGTCAGCGGCAGGTGATGAATCTCCACATGCAACGGCGCCAGCGCCGCCGCCACCGCATTGGCCGTCGCTGCGGCCACAGCAACGATGCCGCCCTCGCCCGCGCCCTTGGCGCCGAGCGGGTTGCTCGGCGACGGCCGAAGCTCCAGCGTCACCGCGCGCAGCACCGGAAAATCGCTCGCGGTCGGCACCAGATAATCGGCCAGAGAGGCGTTCAGGAGCTGTCCCTGATCGTCATAGATCAGATGATCGAGAAAAACGCCACCCAGTCCCTGCACGATGGCGCCGATCGCCTGTCCGTGCACGATGGCCGGATTGATGGCACGACCGACATCTTCGACCGCGATGTAATCGAGAATTTTCACCGCCCCGGTACGTGGATCGACGGTGACATGCGCCGCATGGGTGCCGTAGCTGTAGGTGCGCACATTGTTGGAGAATGTGCCGTCTGCCTGCAATTCGCTGTCGGTTGCGAGCGCAGCGAACGACACGGACGCGCCGTTATCGGCGATGACGTTCGCATTGACGATCTTCAACTCGCTGTTCGGCCTGCCCAGGTGATTGGAGGCACGCTCCAGGATCTTCTCGCGCAGCCGGGTGGCAGCATCGAGCACGGCCGAACCGCCCATCACCACCGCGCGCGAATGATACGTGCCGAAGCCTTCATCAAGCAGCGTGGTCGAGCCGTGCAACACGCGTATACGATCGAACGGGAGCGATAGCGTATCCGCCGCGATCTGGCCGAGCACCGTCTCCAAACCCTGGCCCAGCACGGATGAGCCCACAACAACAGTCAGCGAGCCGTCCCTCTCGAGCGTGACTGCGGCATTTTCCTTCGGGCCGGCACCGCCGCTTTCGACGAAACAACCGAGCCCGATGCCATGACGTACGCCATCGATCAGTTTGCCCTGCAGATGTCGTTTCTCGGTCCAGCCGATCTCTTTCAAGGCACGTTCGAAGACCTCGACATAGTCGCCGGTGTCGTAGGATGTCGGCCCTTCATAGGGTACGAGCCCGTCAATGGGATAGGGCAGCTCCTCTTCGGTAATCAGGTTCTTGCGCCGGAATTCAGCGACGTCGATGCCGAGATCCATCGCCGCCATGTCGATCAACCGCTCGCGAAAGAAATTTGCCTCGAAGCGGCCCGGACCGCGATAGGTGCCGACCGGCGTCTTGCTGGTCATGAAAGCTTCGACTGACACGCTGACATGGGGGATGCGATAGGGACCAGGCAGAAACTGCGCCGCCTTGGCCGGCACCACGCCGCCATTGGTGCGGATATAGGCGCCCATATCGGCGAATATCCGGCCGCGCAAACCCAGTATCATTCCGTCGCTGCGGCAGGCGAGCGACAATTCGCAGGCGACATCGCGTGAGTGATTGATCGCCATCAGATGTTCGCGGCGATCCTCGATCCATTTGACCGGGCGTGCCAGCTTGCGGGCAGCAAAGGGGATCAGGAAATCCTCGGGATAGAACTCACCACGGACGCCAAAGCCGCCGCCGACATCGATCTCGATCAGATCGATATCCTCCTGGCGAAGGCCCAGCATCTGCGCCAGCGCGCGGCGGTTATAGAACGTGACCTTTGTCGCGCCCGTGACGACAAGCCGACCGGCCGACGAATTCCATTCTGCAAGGAGCCCCCGCGTCTCCATGGGCAGCGCCGTGTGGCGCTGCACGCTGAAGCGCTCGGTGCGCACATAGTCCGCCGACGCGAACGCTTTATCTGCATTGCCAAATCCGGCATCGTAGCGCAGCGCGACGTTATCTTCGGTGAAGTCGAACAGCGGGGTTGCGCTTGCACCGCGCTCGGTGACTGCCGACAGCGCTTCAAATTCGATGCCGATCGTCTCCAGCGCGTCCTCGGCCAAAGCGCGGCTGTCAGCAACCACGACAGCAATGGGCTCGCCGACATAGCGCAGCTTGTCGCGCGCGATCACAGGCTGGCGGAATGGCTCGAATTCGGGCAGCGGCGCCAGGCGAAGCGGGATGATGGGGATGACATCGCCGATATCGCGGGCTGTGATCACAGAACGAATGCCCGGCATGGCCAGCGCAGCCGATGCATCAATCGCCAGGATACGCGCATGCGCGATCGGGCTACGCAGGATCGCGGCATGCAGCATCCCCTCGACGGCGAGATCGTCAGCAAAATTGCCGGACCCCGACAGGAAGCGCGCATCCTCCATACGCTCGACCGCGCTGCCAACCAGAAGTTTGGCGACATCGCTCATTGTGCCGCCTCACGTTGTACGTCGCTATAGGCAATACGGGCTTCCATGATCGCCGCGATGATCGGCAGATATCCGGTACAGCGGCAGAGATTGCCGGAAATCACCTCGCGGATGCGATCCTCATCCGCCTGCGGCTCGTCGGTCAGCAATGCATGGGCAGTTGCGAGAATGCCGGCGGTGCAAAAGCCGCATTGCAAAGCGTGATGCTTACGGAATGCCAGTTGTAACGCGCCGAGATGCGCAGCGCTGCCGAGCCCCTCAACGGTCGTCACCTCGCACCCTTCCGCCTGCGCCGCCAGCATCAGGCAGCCGCGCACGGCGGCACCGTCGACGATCACCGTGCAGGCACCGCAGACGCCGTGCTCGCAACCCAGATGCGTTCCGGTCAGGCGGAGTTCGTTGCGCAGCGCATCCGCCAGCGTAGTGCGCGGCTCGACCGCGACGGTCGCCGCCGCGCCGTTGACGGTGAAATGGACGGGACGCGCGGACGTCATGCGGCCTCCGGCAAGATGATATCGGCCGCACGCGCCAGCGCCCGCTCCAGCAACACACCCAGAAGATCGCGGCGATAGGCGGCTTCCGCGTGGATATCATCGGCAGGATCGACCGCATCCCGCGCAGCCGTCGCAGCCTGAAGTATCACATCCGCATCAATCCGGCGGCCATTAAGGAGAGCCTCGACACCTGGCAGTCGCGCTGGACGATCCGCGACGCCGATGACCCCGACATGCGCATCGAAAGCCAGACCTTGCGCATCGATGTCGTAAAATGCTGCGACGCCCGCCAGCGCAAAATCCCCGCGGCGGCGGGCGAATTCCTCGAAGGCCCAACGCCGTGCCTTCTTCCATGGTGGCAGATGTATACTGGTCACGATCTCGTCGGCCTCCAGAACCGTGCTGAGCCCGCCGGTAATGAACTCATCCGCGCACACAATGCGGCACCCGTTCGACCCGACGATCGTCAGCATCGCATCGCAGGTCACCGCAATGCCCGGCATTTCGGCGGCCGGATCAGCATGGGCCATGCTGCCACCGACGGTACCGCGGTTACGGACCTGGTAATGCGCGACATGGGCAACGGCTGCCGCCAGTAGTGGATGCGCCTGCGCGAGCCGCGCATCACGCTCGATATCGCGCCAGGTCACGAGGGCGCCGAAATCGATGCCCTCAGCGGAAATACTGATAGTCTTGAGATCGGGCAGCCGCCCGATATCAACCAGGACGGTCGGTGCCGCCAGCCGGAATGCGAGCATCGGCATCAGGCTCTGTCCACCCGCGATCACCTTGGCATTGCCACCGTGGGCCGCGAGTGCGGCAATCGCCTCGGACAGCGTGGCAGCGCAAATATAGTCCAGCGGCGGAAGCTTCATGGGCTATTTGCTACTTCTCAATTGCTGAGAACACCATCTTATCTTATAAGAACCACAGCGCAGGGCAATGTTTGTTCGTGCGCAAATCATATCCAGATGCTGCCCGTTCCGATGGCAGGCATTACCGAATGGAGGTTCCGTTGGCCATCAAGAGAGCAACAGCGTCGAAACGCGCTGACGCAACGGAGCGTCCTCCCGCCGCGGACGGCAGTTCGCGAAAGATACTTCGTGCCTTGCTGGCCTTCTCTACCGATCGTCCGCGGCATTCAGCAGAAAGCCTGTCGGAGCAGATCGGGGTGCCGCTGTCGTCGACCTATCGCTATATCGGTATCCTTCGCGAAGCCGATCTCATTGATGAAGACGGCCGCGGCTCGTTCGTGCTGGCACCGCGCGTCATCGGCCTGGCTCAGGCCGCCCGCGCCGGCACCGACCTCGCCTCCATTGCACGCCCCTTCATGAAGCGCGTCTCCCAGGAAGTCGGAGAAACGATTATCCTGCTGCGCCGCTCGGCCGATCGCGCCGTGTGTATCGAGCGCGCCGAATCGTCGTCGCGTATTCGCCTGACCTTCGAGGTCGGAACGGCATTGCCCCTGCACCGTGGCGCCGGCCCGAAAATACTGCTCGCTCACATGTCGGAAGCCGAATGCGAGGCGATCCTCGACGACGCGGTTCTGCGCGAGCCCGGCTTTGCTCCGCATCGCAGGTTGCTGGTGCGTGAACTCGCCATGATCCGGGAACAGGGGTGGTCGGAGTCACGCGCCGAGATCACACCCCACGTCTATGCCGTCTCCGTTCCGGTGCGTGACCCCAGCGGGGTGGTTGCCGCCATCTCGTTCGTGACGCCGGCATTCCGCACGCCGAAAGCCAGCCAGATCAGGCTGCGCGAACATCTGCAGCATGCGGCCAAGGATATCAGCAGGGCCTATGCAGCCGTCAGTCTTTGACGGCTGCACGTAACCGGCACGATCAGATCGGATAATGCTGCGGGCCGGTCTCGATGGTGATCCAGCGCAGTTCAGTGAATTCGGCAATGCCGGCTCTACCGCCGAAGCGGCCATAGCCCGACGCCTTCACCCCGCCGAACGGCATCTGTGCCTCGTCATGCACCGTCGCGCCATTGATATGGCAGATGCCGGACTCAATCCGCTTGGCGACATCCAGCGCGCGGGCAATATCGCGGCCGAACACGGCGGCCGATAGTCCATACTCCGTATCATTGGCCACACGCACGGCTTCCTCGACGCCATCTACACGCACGACGGTCACGATCGGGCCAAACGATTCCTCATTATAGATGCGCATGGCCGAGGTGACGTGATCCAGCACCGTGGCCGACATCAGCGTGCCTTCGACGCTACCGCCGGCCACGACGCGCGCGCCCTTCCCCACCGCATCCTTGATCAGCGCCTGCAAACGATCTGCCGCGTCCGCGCCGATCAGCGAGCCGAGCGGCGTGTCGCCCTGGCGTGGGTCGCCGGCGACAAGCCCCCCGGCCTTGGCCGCCAGTTTCGCCACGAACGCATCAGCGACCTTCTGGTCGACCACGAGACGCTCGGTGGACATGCAGATCTGGCCCTGATTCATGAAGGCACCGAAGGCCGCTGCCGCCACCGCCGCATCGAGATCGGCGTCGTCGAGGACTACCAGCGGCGCCTTGCCGCCGAGTTCGAGCAGCACCGGCTTGAGATAGGTCGCGGCGGTCTGCGCGATGATGCGGCCGACGCGGGTCGAGCCGGTGAAGTTGATCCGCCGCACCGCGGGATGCGAGATCAGCGCATCGATCAGCGCCGGAGCATCCTCCGGCGCGTTGGTGATGACGTTGAGCACGCCGGGCGGCAGACCCGCCTCGCGCAGACATTCGCCGATCAGCCGATGCGTACCGGGGCAAATCTCGGACGCTTTCAGGATCACCGTGTTGCCGCAGGCCAGCGGCAACGCCACGGCCCGCACGCCGAGAATGACCGGCGCATTCCACGGCGCGATGCTGAGCACGACGCCCGCGGGCTGGCGGATCGCCATCGAGATGCAGCCGGGCTTGTCCGATGGAATGACCTCGCCGGAAATCTGCGTCGTCATCGATGCCGCTTCGCGCAGCATGTTGGAGGCGAGATGGACATTGAAGCCAGCCCAGCCGGCGGTCGCACCGGTTTCCGACGCCATCAGTGCAATGAAGTCGGGCGCCTTGCTGGCAAGGATATCGGCAGCCTTCAGCAGGACGGCACGGCGTGCACCCGGGCCGGTGGACGACCACGCAGGGAAAGCAGCGGCAGCGGCATCGGCCGCGCGCTTGGCATCGGCGATCTGCGCAGCCGCAGCACGCGAGGCGACGTCACCGGTCATCGGGTTGAGACGATCGAATGTCGCGCCGTCGATGGCCTGCACATCCTGGTTCTCGAGCAGCAGATTGATCTGGTTCATGGCGATAGCCTCCGTTGAATATTTTTGCTGGATCAGGCTGCGCCGCTGGCGAGCCCGCCGAGATAGGCGCGGCGCACGGCGTCATCTGATTGCAGGGCAGCCGCGGTACCGCTGCCGGTAATCCTGCCGTTCTCGATCAGATAGCCGCGATCCGCGATGGCGAGACTCTCGCGCGCGTTCTGCTCGACCAGCAATAACCCGACACCCGTCTCGCGCACCTTGCGCAAGGCCGCGAACAATTCGCGCACCAGCAACGGCGACAGACCGAGCGATGGTTCATCGAGCAGGAGAATATCGGGGTTCGACATCAGCGCGCGGCCGATTGCCACCATCTGTTGCTCACCGCCGCTCATGGTACGCACGGTCTGCGCCAGGCGCTCGCCGAGCCGAGGAAACAGCGTCATCACCTTGGCGCGCTGTTCGGCCTCGACGGCCCGTGCGCGCTTCGGATTGGCGCCGAGCAGAAGGTTCTCCGCCACTGTCAATTCACCGAACACGCCGCGGCCTTCCGGCACCAGTGCGAGCCCGGCTTCCACGATCTCATGAGGCGGCAGACGGGACAGATCACGACCGGCGAGTTTGACGATCTTGGCTGGTGACGGCAGCAAACCGGCAATGGCCTTGAGCAACGACGACTTGCCGGCGCCATTGGCGCCGAGAATGACGATGATCTCGCCGCGCTCGACATGGAGCGCCGCATCGCTCAGCGCGTGATGCTGGCCATAGGTGACGCTGATATTGGAGACCTCAAGCATCCGCAGGCACTCCCAGATAGGCCTCGATCACCGCTGGGTCGCTCAGCACAGCAGCAACAGGCCCTTCTGCAATCTTGCGGCCGCTGCTCATGACCACGCAGCGATCACATAACGAGCGGATCGCATCCATCACGTGCTCGACCAGCAGGATCGACAGCCCCTCATCCTTGAGCGAGCGGATCAGTTCGATCCCGATCAGCAATTCGGACGGGTTCAGACCAGCAAGCCATTCGTCGAGCAGCAGCAGGCGCGGCTGCAGCGCCAGCGCGCGTGCCAGTTCGAGCCGCTTGCGGTCGATATAAGTGAGCTCCGATGCGGGCCGTCCGCCAAATCCGGCGAGCCCGACCCGCGCGAGCAGGCCGGCCGCAGCCGCAGCCATCGCGTCGCGTGCAAGCGGCGCATGATGAAAGGCCAGCCCGGCCTCCACATTCTCGCCGCAGGTCATGCCATCGAGCACACGGACCAGCTGGAAGGTGCGCGCGAGCCCGAGACGCGCGATGCGATGGGTCGGCCAGCCCGCGATATCGTGGCCGGCGAAGGCAATCACGCCGGCATTCGGCGACAACACGCCGGAGATCAGGTTGAGCGCCGTGGTCTTGCCGGAGCCGTTGGGGCCAAGCAGGCCGACGATCTCGCCGGCATGCACCGCCAGGTCGATGCCGTTGACGGCGACGAGGCCACCGAAAGCGCGGGTCAGGCCTTCGATGCGGAGCACCGGCGTTGCACTGGGGGTCATGCCTGCGCTCCCCGCATCTTCGACGCCGTTGGCTGCCAGGCCTTCAACTTCTCCCAGAAGCCAACCACGCCTGATGGCAGCGCATAGACGATGAGGAGAAACACCACGCCCATGATCAGGGTCGATGTGCTGGGGAAGCGTGCGGACAGGACGTCGAACAACAGCGTCAGCGGAATGGCGCCGAGCGCCGGGCCCCACAGGCGATGGGCGCCGCCGAGCAGCGCCATGATCACCACTTCGAAGGAGATCGTGGCGTTGAAGGCAATCGAGGGCTCGATATAGGTGAAGCGCGGCGCCATGATCGCACCGACCAGCGTCATGAAGGTGGCGGTGATGGTGAACAGCGCCACCTTGGCGATAGTGACGTTGATGCCGCAATGCCGCGCCACAGTCTCGTCCTCGCCGATAATCCGCAGCGCGAAGCCGAAGCGCGAGCGGGCGATCAGCCAGCCGGCACCGAACACGATGACGGCCAGCGCCAGCAACTGCCAGTAGATGTCGTTCTGGGTGATATCGACAAAGACGTAACGGCCGAGTACGCGCGTCTTGTTGACCTCGTACCAGACCACGATCTGGCGCACGAGTTCGGCGAGACCGAAGGTGAAGATAACGAAATGCACGCCGCTCAGCCGCAGCGTCGACAGGCCGACGATGACGGCCATCACCGCGCCGATCGCAGCCGCGATCAGCAGCACCAGCGACCATGGCAATTGCTCACCCAGCACCGCGACGGTGTAGGCGCCGACACCGAAGAAGGCTGTCGTTGCGAGCGACACGTAGCGTGTCGGGCCCGAGAACATGCCCCATGCCGTCGCTAGCACCGTGAACTGCAACAGGCTGATCGCCAGCGCGAGATAATAGGCGTCGACCACCATCGGAACGAAGGCGAGCGCAACCACCGCTGCAAGGCAGATCGCACCGGTTGTCATTTGTGCGCGGCTCATCGCTGCGCCCTCCCGAAAATGCCGGCCGGCTTCACCAACAGCACGCCGAGGAACAGCGCGAAATTCACCGCCAGCGTCAGCCCGGGATCGATGAAGGTCGCCACCAGCGCTTCGCTCAGACCGAGCGCAAGTCCTGCCACCAGGCAACCGAGCAGATTGCCGACGCCGCCCATCACGACGACGATCAGGGCCTTCATGGTGAAGACCACGCCGGAGGTGGCGCTGAAGGTCAGGAACATGCTGATCAGCACGCCCGCGGACGCCACGAGCGCGCCGCCGAGTGCAAAAGCGAGTGCCGATGTCCTGGTGACGTCGATCGCCACGAGCTGCGCCGCGACGGGATCGACGGCCACCGCGCGGATCGAGGTGCCGATCCGTGTGCGCGTCAGCGTCAGATAGAGCGCGAGACCGACGACGACCGCGAGACCGAAAGCGATCAGGCGATTCAGCGCCAGCACTTCGCCGACGATCGTCACCGGCACAGCGAGGAACGAGTAGCTGAAATAAGCGCCGCCAAACATGGTCAGCATGATGCCCTGCACGATGAACATCATGCCGAAGGTGGCTAGAATACTGTCGACCTCAAGGGCGTCGCGGGTGCGCGCGCGGCGCACCAGCGGCGTGAGCAACACGCGATACAAGAGATAGCTGACGCCGAAACTGACCGGAATGACAAACGCCAGTCCTGCGAGCGGATTGAGCGCCCAGCCGGTAAACAGCCAGTAGGACGCAAAGGCCGCGCCGATCAGGAACTCGCCATAGGACAGGTTCATGATCCGCGCCACGCCATATTGCAGGGTGAGCCCCATGGCGATCAGCGCATACATGCCGCCCAGCACGAGGCCGGTGAGAACCGCGTTTGTCATTCTGTCAGACCAGATACAGGAGGGACGCGATCACTGCGCCTTCCATGCCGGCTTCGGCACGACCGGCGCACGCGCGCCCTCGTTACCCGACGGGCCGACGCCATAGAACTCGCCGTCCTGCCACTGCCCGACCCACCAGTATTTGGTCGGCATGTTGTTCTCGAGCTTCACCTTGCCAATCACGGTGTCAAAGGTGCCGCTCTGCAGGTCCTTGATGACCGCAGCACGATCGACTTTGCCAACCCGCTCAATCGCTTGCTGCAGCATCTGCAGGCCGGCATAGGTGACCGCACTCGCCCAGCGGTCCGGCTCGGCGCCATTCGTGGTCGACGCCTTGTGGCGCGCCAGATAGTCCTTGATGGCCGGGCTGTCGCCGCTCCAGCCGCCGATGCCCATCACACCTTCCGCATTGGCACCGAACTTCTGCTTGAACAACGGAAATGCCGTGCCGACGCCAGTGTAGAAGATCTTCGGATTGAAACCGGAGATGCGCGACTGTTCGGTGATGGCGATCGTGTCCGGCGGATAGCTGAAGGCGATGAACACGTCGGGGTTCAGTGCCTTCACCTCGTTGATGATCGGGCTGAGATCCTGCGTGCCCACCGGATAGGTCTTGTCATAAGCCAGCTTGAATTTGGCGGCTGTCAGAGCGGGCCTTGCGGCACCAGAGAGATCGATGCCGAAGCCGTCGGCGATGCTGGCCATCGCCACGGTATCGCCGATCTTGCCTTCACTGCGGAGCTTCGTCAGCAGCTCGACCAGCGTCTTGGCGGCGTCGGCGCTGGTGCCGAGCAGCCAGAAACTGTTGGGCCAGCGCTTTGCCAGTTCGGGCGCGCGGTCAGTCACTGCCGTCGAGGCGATATGCGGATAGCCGGCCTTGTTGAGGATCGGGCCAACCGCGAGATTCAGGCCGGTGCCCCAGGGCGGCAGGATGAAATCGACCTTGTCCTGGGTGATCAGCCGCTCCAGCGCCTTGGCGGCTTCCTCGGCGCTCGACCGGTCGTCATATTGCACGACCTCGATGGGCACGCGCTTGTCGCCGAGCTTGAGGCCGCCGGCGGCGTTCACCTCCTTGACCCACAGCTCGTAGTTTGGAATCGTCGTCACCGCAGCGCCTCCGGCCGCCGGGCCGGTGCGTGAGATGGCATAACCGATCTTGACCGACGTCTGGGCCTCCGCCGCGCCGTCCCATCCGACGACCGCCGCACCGGCCACTGCGAGTAGTCCCGCCGCAAGGCGCTTGACTGCTGACACCATGATATCCTCCCCGAGATCTTTTCACCGACGCCTTGTGGCGTTCGATGGCGGGAGACTAGTCGAGCGCTTGGACCTGGGAATTGGACGCATCCGGGGAAAGATTGTATTGATCCGTGTAAGCGAGCTATTTCGCGCGACGGATTGTCCCAGTGCTTGAGACCGCGCACATCGTTTCGGGTCCGGCCGGCTTCATGGAGAAGCTGCTTCCCGCTTTGCATGCCGACAGATTCGTGCCCGGACTGGCGCCGCGCAGCTGGACCATCCGGCAGTCGATTCCCCGGCGCTCACACCTGCTGGTGATCGAAACCCGGCGCGGCACCGCGACAATGCGCGGCACCACGGTTGCCATTCAGTCCCCCGGCCTGTTGTGGCTTCCCGGCGATCATGAAGGCACGCTGCAGGTCGAGGCCGGCGCGCAGGGCTATCTGATATCCGTCTCCGACGACGTGCTGACGCGGACCGTGGCGAGCAGCGCCGAGGCGCTGCATCTGCGACGGACCATTGACCGGCTGGTCCTGCTTGAAGGCAAGCAACTCGCCACGACCTTCACTCCCATCACCGAATCCTGCGCCACACTGGTGCGCGAGTTGGGCACGCCCGGCCGCGGCAGTGCGACGATGAGTTCGACACATGTGTTATTGCTGTGCCTGCATCTCTGGCGATCGCTGATTTCGGAGGAGCCCGCCGACGATGCTGCGCAGCGCGGCGATGGCCCCCGCCTTGTCGGCAATTTCCTGCAGATGGTCGAACTGCATTATCGTGACGGCTGGCCCATCGCCCGCTATGCGGCCGCGCTTGGCGTCACCGACGACAAGCTGCATGCGCATTGCAAGCGCGAGAAGGGTTGCAGTCCGCGCGCCATCATACATCAACGGCTAATCCACGAAGCCTGCATGCGCTTGCGACAACTTGATCTGCCTGTCGAGCAGATCGGCTATGGCCTCGGCTTTCGCGACCCCGGTTATTTCAACCGCTTTTTTCGCAAATATCAGAACGCCTCGCCTGGCGCCTATCGGCGCCGCGCGCGACTCGATCCAGGTCAGCACGGTCCGTCCTATGCAGCGTGGCCGTAACTGTCCCACCGTCGATCAGTGCTGTGTCTCTTTGAAACCTGCGTGATCAATTTGGAACAGCACGCGTTAAGCATGACTCGATATTGAATCGGGATCACAACATCCATTTCCGCGCTCTGTTTCAGATGTCACTCATGACGCCGTTCACTATTCGGCCCAAAGCGCTGGTGAAAGATGCCCACGAGATCGTCATCGACGTAGGATCGCACCCATAAGACGCATGTGACGGCGCCAATTACCGACTCCAGGTAGAGCGGAATACTACTTGGCGCAACGAGGCTGCATTCACTCAACTGTGTCCGAGTGTTTCCGCCGAAATGCCTTATCGCGAAGGTCAAATCTTAGACGTTGTGCTGGTGACAAAAGGCTGCGAAAGCAGGATATTGATGAAATTGCGACTTATCAGCGCACCAACGAAATTGGCGTTCACCCTTTTTCATAGTGTCGGCCCATGACCATCGAGATCGTCCAGATCGTCCAGGAATTGAGTTCGGTCGGCGGCGTTGAAAGCGTGGCCAGCGAACTCGCATGCGCCTTCAGCCGCGCCAAGATCGCCAACACAGTTCTCGCCAGCGCCGTCGGCGACAAGGCAACGCCGGGTACGCGCATCGAGCGCGTCGGCGGCTGGCTGTCACGCATCAAGACGCGCGGCGTCCTGCGCTATCTTGGCCGCGCTTTTGTCGTTCCTACCTTCACTTTTCTGGCGACGCGCGCCGCCTATCATCATCCCAAGGCCGTCATCGTGAGTCACGGTGACAGCCTGACGGGCGACGTGCTGGTCGTGCACGCGGTCAATGCGCAGAGCCTCGCCGAAAAGCGCAACGCCGGTTCCTGGTCATGGATGCTGAATCCCATGCATCTGTGGGTGGCCCTGCGTGATCGCTGGATGATCGGCGGTCTGCGCTATCGCATGTATGTCGCGGTCTCGCCGCGCGTCGCGACCGAACTGCAACAAATCTACAAGGTGCCGGCATCGCGCATCCGTGTGATCCCCAACGGCATCGACCTCAATCGCTTTACCCGCGATACCGCGGCCGGCCTCAGGATCCGTGAGGAATTCGGCATCCCCGCACACGCCAGGCTTCTGCTGTTCGCCGGCCATGAATTTCGCCGCAAAGGTCTGGCGCATGCCATCGGCGCGCTCGAGCGTCTTGGCCCCGATGTCTGGATGCTGGTGGTGGGCTCGGACAATCCTGCGCCCTATCGCAAGCTGGCGACAACCTCGAGCAATCGGCTGGTCTTCGCAGGATCGCGCACCGACATGCCTGCGTTCTACGCTGCGGCCGATGCCTTCGTGCTGCCGACCGCCTATGAGACTTTCTCACTGGTCTGCATGGAAGCCATGGCCTGCTCGACGCCGGTTTTCGCGACGCCGGTTGGCGGCATCGAGGATTACCTTGTCGACGGCGTGAACGGCTATCAGATCAAGATGGACGACGCAGACATCGCAGAGAAGATCGCGATGGCTTTCTCCGATCCGGCAGCATTGGCGCGGCTGTGCGAAGGGGCGCATGCCACGGCACTGAACTACGGCTGGGATTATGTCGGCTCGCGTTACATCGAACTGCTGGAGCAGGTCCAGGCCTCGAAGGACGAATTTGCGCCGGGCGCGATGGCGGTCGGCGCCTGATCGCAAGCGCCTGCTTTCAAGGGAGCGGCCGGGCGGCTCCCCGCTTGGCATCGGCCGCCTGCCGGCAGGCCGACACCAGCGCATTCGCCACCACCTCGTAAGTGAAACGCGTCAGCACATTGTCGCGCGCGGCCACACCGCGATCCAGCAACTGCTGCGGATCAGCAGCAAGCCGATCCAGCAGTGTCGCCAGGGCATCCGGATCGCGCTCGGGAACAATCCAGCCGCCCTTGCCGACAACCTCGGGAATAGCACCGCCCGTCGAACCGATAACCGGCACGCCGCAGGCCTGCGACTCGACGATCACCCGGCCGAACTGCTCACGCACGGCGCTGGTTGTGCGGGTCAGCAAGATCGCCGCATCGAGGCTGCTGAGGAACGACGCGACATCGGCGGGCTTGCCCCACCCCTGAAACGTGACGCGGTCGGTCAGGCCCATTTCAGCGACACGCTGCCTGAGTGCAGGCTCATGAGGGCCTTCGCCCATGATCGCCAATGTCACATGCGCCGCGGCGCGCTTCATCGCATCGAGCGCATCGTCGAGGCCCTTCTCCTCGACGAGACGCCCGACATAGCCAATGCGTAGTCCCTGCCCGGGCGCCATCGGAGCCCGGCGCTCGTCCGTCAAATTGAAGGTCGCGAGATCGACACCGTAGCCGATTGGCGACGTCGGGCCGGCATAGCCGCGCGCGCGAACGACCGCTGTCGCCTCCGGACTACGCGAGAGGATGTGATCCGTATTCCGCAACACGTCCTTGCGGATGAATTCGAATGGCGGCGGCAGGCGCTTGAGAATGTTCTGATCGACTTCCAGGACCATTGCAGCGCGGCCCTTGAGGACGCGCGCCTGCATCGCGACTACGCTCCACGGTTCTTCCCAGAGATGGATCACATCTGGATCGACCTCGCGGATAATGCGGCGCAGCCCCGGATAGAAATGCAGATACCAGCTCATCGGGCCCGCTCGCGGCAGGCGGATCGGCATCACATGCACGGTCATGCCGGGATCGTCGGACGGATCTGCAATGATCGTGCGGCCGAACTGATACCAGGTCGCCGGGACGACGAGATGCATATCGACGTCATCGCGCCCGACGAGAGGGTAGTAACGCAGGCGCCCCGCATCGCGGCTGACGGCGGGATGGGCGATCGAAAGAACCTTGAGGCGACGACTGCTAGACACGCCCCGTCATCCTCGCGGCCACACCCGTCAGGCCAGACAGATGCAGTTCCATGGTCGCGAGACTGCGATCCGCGCCGTTGATCGTGCATCGTGGCAGGTTGTAGGCATCCTGCCCGTTGCGCACGAGGCCCTTGCGCGTGGTTGCTGCGCTCGCATAGCCGGCATCACGCGCGATGGCGAAATCACGCGGACCGCAATCGCCTGAACGCCCATAGGGAAATGCAAAATGTCTGGCGGGAATACCGAGCCGCTCGACCAACCGGTCGCGGCCGCCCTTGAGTTCAAAGCGTGCGTCATCGGGCGACAGCGACGAAATGCGGGCATGCGTCACGGTGTGGCCGCCGATTTCCACCAGCGGATCGTCGCGCAGCTCTTCGAGCATCTCCCAGGTGATCGCATGCTTCCAGTGCATCGCGTCGATGTCGACACCGTTGAGTTCGCAAAATTTGGCGTAGCAGCTGGCCGCCTGGGGGCCGTCCCAACGATCCGCAATCCGATGGAACGCCGCACGCTTGGCGTCGGATGTCGGCACGTCGATCGCGCCGTCCTCGAGAATGACCCGGTCGTTGTTGAGCAGGGTATCTTCCAGACCCGCGGCCCACAGCGGAAGCGTACCGTCAGGAATGCCCGTCGTAACGAACAGCGTCACCGGCACGTTGTGACGGCGAAACAGCGGCACGATCTCCTCATACGTATCGCGATAGCAATCGTCGACGGAGAAATTGGCGAAACGATCGTTGGACTTTCCGGCCTTCGTGCGCTGGATCGCCTCTTCCATCGTCACGACATCCCAGCCGCGTTGCTTCAGATGCGATAGGAACTGATCGAGAAAATTCGTATCGAGATAGAAGTCGCGGTTCGGCAGCTTTTCCCAGGCCCGAGCTGAAGCGCCGCGGTGAAAGGTCATCAGGCAACCGCGCGTGCCCATGAACAAGTCGGCAGCCATGCTGATCGGGCGAACCAGCGCTTCGGACGAAGCCATGCGTCGGGCGGCGCTGGATAACAGGTGCTTCATCGAAAAGTCCTCAGACGATCAAGGCACTCTCTAATACAAAAACACATACTAAAATCACAAGCGGCCCCGGACGCGCGCAAATGCCGCAATGTAAATGCCGGGCATCAGCATGGCGACAGACAGGGCAAGGCAGACCAGATAGGCAAAACCACCGGCGAAAAGTCGCTGCCACGGGCCCGTCAGAACCTCATGAATTTGCCAGCTGAAGACTGCCATCAGCGCTGCCGGGAAACACGCGAGAACCATCAGGTAGAGCAGCTTGCGCCGGGACCCCAGGACGATCATGACGCCAGCCAGAAGAACGATACCACGGGCGGCTTCGCCCAGTCCAAGTAACAAGGTGCCCCATTCGTGCGCCGTGGGCAGGTATGAGGTGAGAAGGTTAACTACGATATTAACCAGATAGGCACTGATAATGATGGCCGCGGCCGCAAGGTTCCGTCCTGCGCCATTGAGGATGCGGATCAGGATCCAGCCAAGCGTCGCAGCCCAAAGGCCAAGTGCAATGCCGCGCAAGGCCTGACTGGTCAGAAACAGTGCCTGCTCGTTAAAGGCGCCGCGCAGAAAAACCAGTCGCACGATCTCCGGCGCGAACATCGCGAGAAAGACTGACGCCGGCACCGCGAATGCGAGAATGGGCCGGGCGATCCCTTCGATCTGCACGCCGACATCCTTTGGCGGATGGCTGGACAACACCGCCAGCCCGATCGGCTGGCTGATCAGCAGCAACGCGCTTTCGGTCAACGTCCGCGCATAATCCATCGAGGCCACCGCACCGGTCCCGACCCGCGAGGCCAGCAGGCGTTCGATCCAGACATTGGCCTGTTCGGCGACCGGTAGCGCGAGCAGCGGTCGCAGCCGACGGAAGAAGTCGCGCCCCGATGCCAGCACCGATGACAGCGACAGGCCCTTGAAGCTGAGCACGCCCTCGCGCCACATGGTGTAGAGGCCCCAGGCGGCGAGCGCATTGAAGGCAATCGAGAACGACCAGGCCAGTGTATGGAAGTTGCCGGACACAGAAACGAGAGCAATGCCCATGAGCACGGCCACGTTCAGGATGCTGGCGCGGACATTCGTCAGGCGGGTCCGGCCGAGCGCAATTTCCCCCGAGGCCAGCACATTGATCATCGCCGAGGCCGGCATGCCCAGCGCCATGATGCGAATGAAGTCGAGGGTAAGCCTACGCCCTTCCGCCGAAAAGCCGCCGACCAGCGCGTCCACGGCCCTCTCGCCGAGAGCCTGCAGCCCGATCATCAGGATCATGGCGATGCCGGTGATCGCCACGGTCATGGCACCAAGGCGCTGAGGTCCGTTGCCGTCCTTCAACGCATCCCGGTGCATCGGGATCATCACGGCCGGCACGGTTTCGTTCTGCAGGAAGGCCAGCGGCAGCATCACCGCCGTGATCGCGCCACGAAAGCCATCGGCGACCAGCGAGGCGCCAAGCACTTGCGCCATCAATATCTCACGGCCGAACCCCAGCAGCTTGCTGGTCAGCGCACCGCTGATGAGAATCGCCGTGAACTTCCGCGTCGAGTGCCGGGCTCCGCTCATAGGCGCGCCGCCGCGGTCCGATCAGGGACCATCCGAGCTTTCAAACCGAGAACCGAGCAGCGATACGCAGTCACACGGGAGCTCCCGCAGCCGCTCGCCCGATCAGGCTCGAGACCGTCTGCAACATCTGATCGACGCTGTAGTGCGACCGCGCCCGCGCTTCGGCATATCGCAACTGGCCCGCCAGCTCAGGCGGGTGCGACATCACTCGTGTGATCGCAGTGGCCAGCGCATCGACATCGCCGGGCGGTACCAGCGTTCCGGCCTTGCCGACCTCGAGAATATCGGAGGCTGCGCCGGCATCCGTTGCAATTACAGGCACACCCGCGAGCATGGCCTCGACGAGCGTCCGGCCGAAAGGTTCGGGATCGATCGAGGGATGGATCATCGCATCGACGGCACGCATCAGCCTCGGCACGTCATTGCGCTGGCCGAGGAAATGCACGCGATCACCAAGACCGAGATCCGCCACCATCCGGTTGAGCTTCTCGGCATAGGGTTCCTCGCCGAACAGCGCAGCCCCCGCAATGATACAACTGACGCCCGGGGTCTTTGCCAGGGCCTGCAACACGATATGCTGCCCCTTCCAGGCCGCAAGGCGGCTGAAGACGCCGACGAGCGGCCCTTCGGGTAATTTCAGCTCGCGCCGGATCTCCAGCGGCGTGTTTGCGTCCGGCGGCACATCAAGACCGTTGGGCACGATCGCGACCAGCTCCTTGCGGCCGCCTTCGGCAATGAAGGCATCTGCAGCGGCTTGCGAAGGAACGATCACCTTTGCCGTGCAATAATTCGCCAGCGTCACTTGCACACGGCGCTGCGTGGCGCCGAAATGCTCGCTGCTGATGATATCATGGAGGTGCCAGATCAGCGGACGCCGCGCCAGCGTGGCGGCGACGGCCGACAGCACAAAGGCCTTCTGCGAGTTCGCATAGATGACGTCGTGACGGCGCGCTTCGCCCGTCAATTCGGCAATGATGGCCCCCAGCCGGCCAATCAACGGAAAGGCTTTCAGGATCGAACTGTCGCGCCTGACATCCGTGAGCCCCTTGCCCCAGCGCGACACGCGCACCTTCAGACCCTTGGCTGCGAGCGCCTGATGCAGTGGGCCATCCTCGAACAGGAAGGCGGCCTCGCCCACCCATGGCTGAACGAGATCGATCAGAACCAGCTCGGCGCCGGAGATCGCGCCTGTATGGCAGACGAACAGAACGCGCGGAGCAGGCATCACGTCGCCCCGGCATAGGCATCATTCGAGAGCCGGTCCGTACTGCGTGGTGTGTTGGCATCCGGCATCATGGTGACGGCAATACCGAAGACATTGCCGCCGGCGACACGGATCGCGCTGGACGTCGCCACCGCCTGCCCGATCGACGAGCGGCCGGAACGCATGCAGAGCAGCACGCCATCGACCTGCCTGGCCAGCACGCCCAGATCGGTCTGGATGCCGGGCGACGGCGCGTCGATCAGGACGACGTCGTAGATCTGGCTCCACAGCAGCAGATCGCCGAGCGGTTTGCGCATCAGCAATTCGGCGGATGCCGAGAACGGCCCAGCAGGAATGACGTCGAGATTGGGAGTCGCGGTGCGGACCACCGCTTCGCGCGGCGCGATGTCGCCGCGCAGAATTCCCTGCAGCCCCATGCTGCTGCGCAAGCCCAAGGCTGTTTCGAACTTCGGCGCGCCGAAATCGCATTCGATCACCAGAACGCTGCGGCCGGCCGTTGCGAGATGCTGCGCCAGAGTCAGGGTCAGAAAGGTTTTGCCCTCGGCCGTCGTCGGCGACGCGACCAGAATCTTGCGGCGTGTCCTGGCGTCGTTCGACGTCAGCAGCCCCGTCGCCAGATCGCGGAGTGCATCCTGATAGTGCTGGTCCTGCAGTGCGAGTGGCAGCGCACGCGCCAGCGAAGCGCCGGACTGCGCCGTGAGGATCGCACCGATCGGCGATTCCGACGGATCGCGCTTGACGGTCGGCAATCGTGCCAGAATGGGCGCGCCGGTGACGACGGCGAGCTCCGATGACAATGCCACCGGCGCCGGTCCGGGACGCGGCGCCACCGGGGCTGTCGCCTGGACAGGAGCCGGAGCGACGGGCGTAACGACAGCGGCAGGCTCGGGCGCCGCTGCGCGCGCCGGGCGAATGGTTGCCATCCGCAGCCGGGATAGACCCGCAAGATTGACGCGATCGCCGAAGAAGGCTGCGACGAGTGCGAGCAGCAGGCCGAGCGTACCGCCGGCGGCAAGGAACGGGATTTTCTTCGGGAAGAACGGCTTGGCCGGCAGTTCGGCAAGGCTGACCAGTCGTGTATTGCCGATCAGCACGCGGCGCTCGGTTTCGAGTTCGCTGGCGCGCTTGTAGAGATCGGCATATTGCTGGCGCTTGATCTCGGTGCTCCGCACCATGCTCTCGATCGAGGCTTCGTCCGATGTCGCCGAGCCGACTTCAGCTTTCACGGCATCCATCTGCTTCTTCAGCGAATTTACCAGCGCGTCATTGGCGTCATAGGCCTTCTGCGCGCTGGCCGCGATGCTGGCCACTTCCGTGGCCATGCGCCCCTTGATCGCAGACTGCTCCTGCTCCAGCGCACGCAGCGATGGGTGCCGGGGCCCGAGTACATTAGCCTGACTGGCGAGCTGTGCGGTCACGACCGTGAGCTGCTGCTTGAGATCGGCGATCGAACGGTTCGATAGCACCGAAGGGGAATCGACAGCGCGAGCCTGATTGGCCTTGATCTCCTGCAAGCGGGCGAGCGCTTCGGCGCGCGCGGTTTCCGCCGTGGACAATTGCTGGCTGATGCTGGTCAGCCGCTCCGAGCTGATCGGTGCCAGCGAACCACGCATCAGACCCTTGTTGCGGCGAAAGGCCTGAATCTTGGCATCGGCGTCGCGCAACTCGATATCCAGCTGCTTGGCTTCCTTCCAGAGATAGGACGCGGCAATCTCGCGGCTGTTCGCCCCCGACGTCCTTTGCTCGTCGAGAAACGCATTGGTCAGCGCATTCGCCATCTTCTGCGCGACTTCGGGCATCGACGAGGTGTAGGAGATATTGATGACGCGGGAACGTCCGACAGCACCGATCGAGAAATTGCCCGACACGTATTCGATCAGCGCCGCCGTGTCGGTCTTCATTTTCTCGCAGGTCGCGGCGTTGCCCTTGCTCTGACACTCTTCGATGGCAGCTTCGGTAATGCCCGGCTGCTGCATGGCGAGCCGCAAGACCCGCGGCGAGCGCGCGATCAGCAGCTGGCTTTCGACGTCGGCGGGGTCGCCGATCTTCTGCGCCCAGGCGGCCGAGGCGTTGCTGTTGCTGGGCTCCTGCTCGGCGACAATCACCGAACCTGTGGCGAGATAACGCACGGGCAGCACGACCAGCGCAATGACCGTCAGGATCATCACGCCGAGAAACACAGCGCCGAACAGGCTACGATTGCGCCAGATCTTCAGCAACGGGCTCTCGCTCGCCGCGCCATCGGCGGTTTGGGTATTCGTAACGATGGCGCGTCTGGTGAACATGCGTGTCAGACTTTGCTATGGCGCGCTGGCACCGCACATCCTTGCGCCGCAACGGCGCTCACCCAGCGCAACCACCCATGAACGACCGCGACACGCATACTGAACCCCTTGTCCCCGAACCACAAATCCACTGCAGGGAGCAGGCCTACTATCCATTCATTAGGGATGTTTTGGTTAAGGGCGGGTTTAAAATGATAACCAATACGTGTGCACTGCCCAAATAGTAGGCTGTTACGCGCGTCCCTCGGCGTGTGCCGCATTTTAGGGAGCTACGTAAGCATGGCGGTATTGGTTGCGAGCCGGAACCAAATGTCGCAGTGCCGCGTTCCAGAATTGGTGCAACCGGAGTTCCCCAATGAGCCTCCTGAAATGGGCGCTGATCTTCTTTCTGATTTCCGTCGCCGCCGGCGTGTTCGGCTTCACCGGCATCTCCGCCGCCACGGCGGATGTCGCGCGCGTGCTTTTCTATATCTTCCTGGCGATCTGCATCGTGCTGCTGCTATTGGGGATCACGATCTTTCGGGCCTGACGCGCCAGGCGGCGCGCCTGTCCGGGATCTAGTGAATGCCGACGCCGACCAGCCGATCGACCAGCGCGCGGTCGGCTGTCAGCACATCCGGCTCGCCGCTCCAGCTGGTCCGGCCCCGTTCCATCACCATGACGCTGTTCGCGAAATCGAGCGCGCGCTCGATCTGCTGCTCGACCAGAATGATGGTAACTTCGCTGGTAGCGGCCAGCTGCGCCAGCAATGCCATCAGCTCGTCGCAGATCACGGGCGCGAGACCTTCCAGCGGCTCATCCAGCAACAGGATCGAGGGCTTGCCCAGCAGGGTCCGGGCCATCGACAGCATCTGCTGCTCGCCACCCGACAATTGCTTGCCATAATTGCCGCGACGTTCGCGCAGGCGCGGAAACATCGCATAGGCCTCGTCGAGTGCCGACGCCGGCCTGCCCTTCAGCCCGGTGCGCAGATTCTCCTCCACCGTCAGCGAGGCGAAAATGTCGCGGGTCTGCGGCACATAGCCGATCCCGAGGTCGGCGCGCGCCGAGGTGCGTTTGGCCGTGACGTCCTGGTCACCGATCCTGATCTCGCCGCCATGGCGCGTCGTCAGGCCCATCAGCGTTGCCAGCAGCGTGGTCTTGCCCATGCCGTTACGGCCGAGCACGGCGAGACGGTCGCCGGCCTTCACCGAAAACGAGATGTCCTCGATGATCCGCGTCGGGCCGTAGCCCGCGCTGAGGTTCCGGATTTCAAGTGGCGCGGCGGGCATCGGCATAGCTCCCCAGATACGCGCGACGCACTTCGTGATCGGCAGTAACGGCGTCAGGCGATCCCTCGAATATCAGCCGCCCGGCCGCCAGCACCAGCACGCGCTTGGCAAACTTGAACACCAGATCCATGTCGTGCTCGATCATCAGGACGGCGATATCCGCCGGCAGACGATTGATCGCGTCCAGTATCTTCGGTGCTTCGTCATGCGGTACACCGGCGGCGGGCTCGTCGAGCAGCAACACCTTCGGATGCAGCGCGAGGCCGATGGCAAGCTCGATCAGGCGTTGCTGGCCGTAAGCGAGTTCAACCACCCTGCGATAGGCCAGATGATCGAGACCGAGATGGCTCAGGATCTCACTCCATTCGGCGCGGACTTCCGGCAATTCGGTCGAGCGAGAGAAGAATCGCCGTGTGATGCGCTTGCGTTGCATGATCGCCAGCGCAACGTTGTCGGCGACCGTGAGATTGGCGAACAGGCGCGTGGTCTGGAATGTCCGAACCAATCCGCGACGTACACGATCGGGAATGCTGAGGTTGGTGATCTCATCACCGCCCATGAAGAACTGGCCTCCGCTCGGCACGATGTCACCGGTAATCAGGTTGACCAGCGTGGTCTTGCCGGCACCGTTCGGCCCGATCAGCGCGACGCGGTCACCCGCAGCGAGCTTGAAATTGACGTCGCAGGTGACCTGCAATCCGCCGAACGAACGCGAAACGCCGCGGGCTTCCAGGAGATCGCTCATGCAGCGCTCCCCTTGCGCCTGAGGCGGGAGGTCAGCGACAGCATCGGTTCGATCAGGCCGCGCGGCGCGAATACCACGATCAGGATCAGCAACAATCCGACCAGCGTCATCCAGTGGAACGGATTGGCGGCGGCGACGATGTGCTCGAAGATCATGAAGATGATCGTCCCGGCCAGCGCGCCCCACAGATGCCCGGCGCCACCGAGCACCAGCATCACCAGCACTTCGGCCGAGCGCTCAAAACTGACGCTATCGAGGCCCACTACTCCGGTGCTGATCGCTGTCAGTGCGCCGCCGACGCCAGCCACGGCGCCAGCCACGCCATACATCAGCACGAGACGCGGATAGATCGAGACGCCAATCATCCTTGCGCGCAGGTCGTCGTCCTTGATGCCACGGCACATCAGACCGAATGGCGAGCGCACGAAGCGCTGCAGCAGCACGAAGACAATAACCAGCACGCCCAGCGAGAACAAAAATGCCGTGCGGCTGTACATGTCGAAACTGAAGATGCCGAACACCTTACCCGGTGTGATACCGGACAGGCCGTCGCTGCCCCCGGTCAGCCACGACAGCTTGTTGGCAAGCGCGGCCACCAATTGCCCCACGGCAATCGACAGCACCAGTTGCGGCAGCCCGCGAAACCGCGTGATCAGCGCGCCGGAGATCAGCCCCATGATCGTGCCCGCAAACACGCCGACCGCCAGCAATGCGACAGGATCTGTAATGCCACGCACGCAAGCAATGCCGGCGGCATAGGCGCCCACGCCGAATTGCGCGGCATGACCGAGGGTGGCGACGCCGCAATAGCCGGTGACCAGATCGAGCGACAGCACCAGGAATGCGATGCCGATCAAGCGCGTCAGGAACGCCAGATCGTCCGGATACAGAAAATAGCCGATGGCACCGAGCGCGATGATGCTCAGCGCACCTGCCGCTTCCTGGCCAAAGGGAATGTTGCGCTTGTGCGGAACGTGAGTCACGACGATCTCGCTCATGCGTGCGACCTGCCGAACAGGCCATGCGGAAACAGGAACACGATGAAGATCACCGACAGATAGAAGAAGAAGTCGCCGAACTCCGGCGCAAGATATTTGCCGGTGGTGTCGGCGAGGCCGAGCAGCAGCGACGCCGACAGAGCACCAAGGATCGAGCCTGCACCGCCGACAGAGACGACGACCAGGAACGTCACCATATAGCGCAGCGCATAGAACGGTTCGATCGGCAGGATCTCCGCGCCGACCACGCCACCGAATGCACCGAGCCCGATCGCCAGCGCGAAGGTCACCGCGTAGATGATCTCGGTGCGGATGCCCAAGGCGTCCGCCATACCGCTGTGATCGACCGAGGCGCGCAGCTTGATTCCGAACTCCGTCTTCTCGATCAACAACCACAACGCCAGCGCCGTAATCACGCCGCAGGCGATGACAAAGATGCGATGGGTTGGCAGCATCCGGAAGCCGATATCGAGCGGGCCACTGAGGGTCTGTGGCAGCGGAATCGATTTCAGCGACGGGCCGAAGATGAAGTTGACGATGCCGATGATGAAAAACGTGATGCCGATGGTCATCAGCACCTGAATCAGCGGATCGGACTTCCGGTAGATCCGGCGGTACAGCAGAATCTCGAACGGGATCGAAACGATGATGGTGCCGATCACTGCCATCAGGATCGCAACGCTGTAATGCACATGCAGGTCGCGGATCGCATAGGAGGCCAGATAACCGCCAATCATGGCGAAAGCGCCATGGGCGAGGTTCACGACGCGCATCAGCCCCATCATGATGGACAGGCCGATGGAAATGATGAACAGAACCATCCCATAGGCGACGGCGTCGGTCATGATGCTGAAGATGGTGCGCATGATTGATCCTATACCGAAGCAGCGACCGAACGCCATTCCGGCGACTGCGGCAAGGCGTCATGGACGACGGCGCCACGCACCATGGTGAGCAGCACCTGCGTCTCTTTCAGAGGGAGGCGCTCGGCGGCGAAGGGATCGCGATCAAGTGCGATCAGATCGGCCGCCATGCCCGGCATCAGCGTGCCGCGCCAGTTATCCTGCTTCATCGCGGTGGCGCCACCGACCGTATAGCTGTGAATGGCTTCGCGGACGCTGACGGCTTCACCCTGCCCGATCGGCGCACCGCTGTCCGAGGCGCGGTTCACCGCGTCGGCGATGCCATCCCACGGAGACCACGACCCGGTCGGCGCATCCGAGCTGGCGATGTAGGCAACACCCGCGTCGATCACGGAGCGGCCGGGATAGCAACGGTCGGCGCGCGGACCGAACGCGCCGGCAATCGAGCGCCGCATCCGGGTGAGGAAACTCGGCTGGGTGACGACCAGCGCGCCCAATGCCTTCATCCGTGCCAGTCCACCGGCAGGTGGCACGAAGTAATGTTCGATGCGATGCCGGGCATCGGCGCGGGGATGCGCCGCCTGCGCCTTCTCATAGGCTTCGATGATGCAGTCGATGCCGCGATCGCCGGTACAATGAACGGCGACTTGCCAGCCGTCCGCATGGGCCTCGGCGATCACGCGCTGCAGCTCGGTTTCATCGCGCATGAACATGCCGCGGGATGGCGTATCGAAGAAATCCTCGCTCACGGCCGACGTTCGCGCGCCGACGATGCCATCGGCGAAATATTTCAGCGTCATGGACTGCCAGTCGGCATCTGGCGTCGGCGCCAACCCACGCGCCTCCGCTTCAGCCGGGTCGAGCTGGTTCATGAAGCCGAGCCGCATTGGCAGCACATCGCCATTCGCGCGGATCTCGTTCCAGATGGCGAACTCATCATCGAAACCGACGGTGAATCCAACCGCGGCTTCCACGGCAGCAACAAGACCGAGCCTGGCGCTGTCGGCAATTGTCGCGCGCAGAGCCGCGGCGAGCTCGTTGCGGTCCATCGGCGGCGCGGCACGGAAAATCAGTTCGGCCGCGCTTTCTTTGGCGCTGCCGTCCAGTCGACCGTCCTCGGAGCGCCCGAACGTGCCGCCTTCCGGATCGGCGATAGCATCGTCGATGCCCAGCAGTCGCAGCGCGGCACTGTTGACGACGGCGACATGACCGCAGAACCTGCGGATCAGCACCGGATGATCGGGAATGACGGCATCGATCTCGGCACGTGCCAGCAGCCGGTGTTCGGTCAGACCGTTCTCATCGAGGCCAGCACCGTAAACCCATCTGTCTGACGGAATGGCGCCTGCGCGTGCAACCAGCAGATCTAGCACGGCAGATATCGTTGGTGCATCGCGGGGCGTCACCGGCACCTGCAGTCGCGCATGAGCGATGGCGAACAGATGAATATGCGCGTCGGTCAGGCCGGGAATGACGGTGGCACCCGCGAGATCGATCGTCTCGTCGGCGGATGGCGCAACATCCGCTGCGCCGATCCAGACCACCTTGCCATCGCGGACGACGATGCTCTCCGCGGGAGCTTTATCCCAGGCAGAACGATAGATGCGGGCATTGATCAGTCGAACGGTGTGCGCGGACCTGGTCATCAGAAAGAAAATCTCATATCGCGCATCCCGTCGATGTCATTCCGGGACGTCCTGAAGTCGGCGAAGCCGACGATAGGGCAGCCCGGAATCTCGACGTGTTCATCTCATCTCGGGATTCCGGGGTCGCGCGCAGCTTGCGCTGCGCACGCCCCGGAATGACAATAGTATTACTTCGTGCTCAGCGCCCAGTCCGGCTGATCGGCGAAGGTCTGGCTTTCCTTGTTGATCAGCTTGCCGTCCACCTTCTCCACACTGCGCAGATAGACGTTCTGGCGAATGTGACGCGTCGTCGGATCGATCGACACCGGACCGCGCGGCGAGACCCACTTCATGTCCTTGACGGCATCAACTGCCTTGGCGGGATCGCGCTTGCCGTCGGTGGCCTCGATCATCTTGTAGATCAGGCGCGCGCCGTCATAGGCAGCGACCGATGTCATGGTGACTTCGTCGAGGTTGCCGCCGCCCTTCTTGATGGTGGCAAGGAAGGCCGCGTTCTCCTTGGAGTCGTGCGACACCGAATAGTGATAGGTCGAGAGGATACCGATGCCGGCATCGCCGATATTCGGCAGATCGGGTTCGGTGACGACGTCACCGGTCGACATCAGCTTGACACCGCCGGCCTTCAATCCGTTGTCGATATAGGCCTTGACGAAGCCCAGCGTCGGCGGCCCCGATGGCAGGAAGGTGAAGATGGTGTCAGCGCCGGAATCCTTGATGCGCTGCATGATCGGGCTGAAGTCGGTGGTGGCGAGCGGAATGCGGATCGCTTCGACCACCGCGCCGCCCTCGCCTTCGAACGTCTTCTTGAATGCCGCTTCGGCATCGACACCCGGACCGTAATCGCTGACTGCGATGGCCACCTTCTTGGCACCGTTCTTGAACGCAATTTTCGCGGCAGGCACCGTGTTCTGCCACATCGTGAACGAGGTACGGACGATATAGGGGCTCTTCTCGACAATCGACGAGGTCGCCGCATTCATCACGATCAGCGGCGTCTTGGATTCTTCCAGCAACGGCGCGATGGCCATCGCGTTCGGCGTGAAATAGACGCCAGCGAGATATTGCACCTTGTCCTTGACCAGCAGCTCCTGCGCCAGCGCCTTTGACTTGGCGGGATTCGGGCTTTCTTCATCGCGATAGATGAATTCGACGTCATGCTTGCCTGCTTTGGTGCCATGCTCGGCGACCCAGGCGTCGATGCCCATCTTGAAGTTCTTGCCAAACAGCGCGTAAGGGCCCGACATGGTGCCGATCACGCCGACCTTGATGGTGTCGGCAGAGGCCGTGCCGGTCATCAGGCCGAGAATGGCCAGTGCAAGAATGGAGTGGCTGCGTCTGTTCATTGCGGTTGTCCCCGTTGGAAAGTTAAGAAAACTATTGGCAAACCTGTATTCAATAAACGTGCCGAGATGGCACGCTTGAACCGGCGTCAGCGCGCCGACGCCTCAGAACATCTCAAAATATTCGCGCTGCTCCCAGTCGGAGACTTCCGCCTGGAAGCGATCGATCTCGGCATTCTTGATGTGGGTGTAATAGTCGACCATCGTCGCGCCCATCTTCTCGCGGAAGAACGGATCCTCCTTGAGCGCAAAGGTCGCCTCGCGCAGCGACTTCGGCAACAGATCTGCGTTGGTCTCGTAGGGCGTGTCGGCTGACGGGCCTGGATCGAGCTTGCGATCGACGCCGTCGAGACCCGAGAGAATCTGCGATGACATGTAGAGGTAGGGATTGGCCGCAGGCTCGCCGACGCGGTTTTCGATGCGTGTCGCGGAATCATTCAAGCCGCCGAGCACACGCAGCATCGCGCCGCGATTGTCGCGACCCCAGATTGCACGATCCGGCGCCAGCGAATAGGAGCGATAGCGCTTGTATCCGTTGATCGTCGGCGTCGTGAAGACCGTAGCGGCGCGCGCATGCGCAAGAAGCCCCGCGAGATAGCCTTGCCCGAACGATGACAGCGGCTGCGTGCCCTCGGTCGGCATGAACGCATTTGCGCCCGTGTCCCGCGATACGATCGACTGATGCAGATGCCAGCCCGATGACACGACATTCGGGATCTTCGGCCGGCACATGAACGTCGCGTGATAGCCGTGGCGATGGGCGATCTGCTTCACGGCGCTGCGGAACAGCACCATGCTGTCGGCTGGCGTCAGCCCCACCGTCGGCGCAAAAGTGAATTCGCACTGGCTCGGGCCGTATTCGACTTCCACCGAACGCAATGGAAGACCAAGCGCAATCA
This sequence comes from Tardiphaga sp., assembly GCF_041424195.1. Classification (NCBI taxonomy): domain Bacteria; kingdom Pseudomonadati; phylum Pseudomonadota; class Alphaproteobacteria; order Hyphomicrobiales; family Nitrobacteraceae; genus Tardiphaga; species Tardiphaga sp. Next base: position 89,249 of record NZ_JBGMOE010000190.1, read on the forward strand.
CATCACGCCGGATGATTTCGAGCACCGGCTCCATCTGATCGTAGCGCTGCTCGGTGAGGTAGTTGTAGCCGTGCGAGAGCAGACTGACCTCCGGCGGATTGCCGGGCTGGCCGGCATCTTCCGGCTTCATCCGGTTGTTCTCGACATTGAAGATATGAAACTCGACTTCGAGCCCGGCGACGAAATCGTAGCCGCGATTACCGAGATCGCCGAGCACCTTCTTGTAGAGGTTACGCGTCACGAACGGCACGGGACGGCCGTCGGAAAAATGCACGTCGCACAACACCCAGCCGGTCTCAGGCGCCCAGGGCAGAATCCGAAACGTGCTGGGATCGGGGATCATCAAGACGTCGGCCGCGCCCTGCATTTCGGGAATGCCGAAGCCGCCCCCGGCGGTGAACACCGGAAACACCGTCTTGTGCGAGGTGTCCTTGGCGAACATCGTCGTGGTGATGGAGCAACCGCTTTCGAGACAACGCAACGCCTCGCTGGCGATCAGCGTCTTGCCGCGCAGGATGCCGTGCTGATCCGGAAACGACAGCCGGATCACTTCGAGCTTATGCTCTTCGACCATGCTGCGCAGCCGGACGGCTGCTTCCTTCTGCTCCGCGGACCACAAACCGTGACGTTCAACGAAACTCAACGCACTCTCCCGCGGCTGTTCTGATCGATTTTCACTCTGCCGCCGGCAGGTGGATGACATTGGATCCCGGCTCGGTCTGATCGGCCGGAGCGGCTGCCATCCATGGCGCACCGCGGCGACGGGCGACGTCGACTTCCATCCAGTAGGTTTCCCAGCCCTTGGTCGGTCCGATGCCGTCCATGGTGCCCGGACCCTGGATGCTGCGCGCGGTGTCCGCATCGAGGGACATCATCGGCTTTTGACCACCGGCGACCTTCTCGATCTCCGCACGCAACAGCTTGCGATAGGCGATGATCGCCTTGTCGCTGGAGCCGAGATGCTCGCGGGTGCGATCCTGGATCTTGCCCATCGACTCCACCGCCCACTGGTCGTGGACGTTGATGTCGGCGCCCATGCCCGTATAGGTCTCGTGCTTCTGCTCGTGCGGATTGAAACCGTAATCGTTGGTCTTGTTCTTGCGCGACGTATAGTTCGGCAGCTCGTAAAGTTCGAGCCGCTGGTCGGTCATCTTCTTCTTGTCGACCGGCTGGGTGTAGCTGGTGAAGATCGCGTACCAGTAGCAGTTCTCGTCATCGACCGGCACATGCCACTGGGTGATGGTCATTTCCGTGCTCATGGGAATGACGAAGCCATGCGGGAAGAGCTGGTTGGTAACGCGCACATGGGTGCGTTCGTCGTCGAGCTCGCGTAGCGCGATCAAACGAAGACCGTATTCGGTCGACTCCACATTGATGATCGGGCGATCATATTCGCGCAGGATCTTGGTCATCGGCAGCTCAGTGCCAGCGGACGCACCGCGGAACTGCTTGCCGTAGGAGGCCTTGACGTCCTCGTCCTCGAAGAAGCGATGCAGGAACGAGGCATGGGCAGGATCGATACCGACTTCCAGCGCCTGCAGCCAGTTGCATTCGAACAGGCCCTTGAAGGCGAAGGTGTACTGGCCGGGTGCGGCGAAACAGTCGAGCTCCGGAAATGCCGGCGGCTCGCCTTCGCCCAGATAAGCCCAGAGGATGCCGCCCTTCTCGACCACCGGATAGGCGCGCTGCTTGATGCCGGCGCAGAGTTTCGAGGTCTTCGGCTCGGCCGGGGTCTCCAGGCACTTGCCCTCGACGTCGAACAGCCAGCCATGAAATGCGCAACGCACGCCGCCGCCTTCGAGACGGCCGAAAGCGAGGTCAGCACCGCGATGCGGACAGTCGCGATCGAGCAGGCCGTAGCGGCCCTGCTCGTCACGGAACAGCACGAAGTTCTCGCCCAGCAATTTGACCGGACGGATCGGACGATCCCCTTCGAGCTCATCGACCAGTGCCGCTGGCTGCCAGTATTGGCGCATCAGCTTGCCCGCGGGCGCCTTGGGGCCGATGCGGGTGATCAGATCGTTCTGCTCTTGGCTCATCATGGCAAAATGTCCTTCTATAACTCCGGCGATGCGCCGCTTAACGCTGAAATACAATCTTGCCGCCGACCATCGTCATATCGGCGGTGATGTCCTTGATCTGGCCGTCCGGCACCGTCATGAAGTCGGCGGAGAGAACCACGAGATCGGCCAGCTTGCCGGCCTCCAGCGTCCCCTTCCGCGCCTCCTCAAACATGTAGCGCGATGCCGCACTGGTATAGAGGCGAAGCGCCTGTTCACGCCCGATCGCTTCGGACGCGCCATAGACCTGGCCGGCCGGGTCCTTGCGCGTCACCATAATATACATCGTGAGGAACGGGTTTAACGGGTTGACCGGGAAATCGGTGCCGGCGCCGAGATTCTCCAGTCCCATTTTCTCGATCAGGGTGCGCGTCGGCACCGCACGATCCGCTGTCGGCCTGCCAAGGAAACGCGCGACCGTCGCCGCCTTGTCCCACATGAAGGCGTTCTGGAAATCGATCCGCGCCCCGACGCGGCGCGCCCGCTCCATCTGTTCGGGGCGGATCAGGCTGGCATGGATCAAAACGAAGCGGCGATCCTTGATCGACTTTTCCTTGTCGGTGGCTTCGAACGCATCCAGCACGTGATCGACGCCGAGGTCGCCAACGACATGTACGCCGACCCGCCAGCCGCGAAGGTTGGCGATCGACACCAGCTGCTTCAGCCGCTCGGGCGTGACCTGCGCGACCCCATGATAATCGTCATGCGAGTCCGGATAGGCGTCGCGCATCATGGCCGTCTTCAGGGTCATGCCGCCGTCGTAGAAGATCTTGATGCCGCCGAGCTTCAACCAATCGTCGCCGAAACCCGAGGTGGCACCGTTGCCGCTCATGATGGCGTCCCACCCGGCCGAGTCCGCGGGCGGCTCCGGTCGAAACATGGTTCCGACCCGCACCGTCGCATCGCCTGCCAAAGCGAGCTTCTGCAGGATCTGCGTGTCGCGCGCGCTCGTCGCGCCCTCGACGACGCTGGTGATACCGAGGCGGTTGAGCGCGGCCTCGGCGAGACGATATTGCCGCAACTCCTCGTCTTCGGTGAAGGGCGGCACGATGTTCTCGACCAGCGGGATCGCCGTCTCGACGAGCACGCCATTGATGTCGCCGCTTGCGTCCCGCTCGAACGCGCCGCCGGCCGGATCCGGTGTATTCTTGCTGATGCCCGCCTTCTGCAAGGCCAGCGAATTGGCCATCGCAAAGTGACCGACGGTCCGCAGATAGACCGGATTGTTGGGGGACACGCTGTCGAGCTCCTGGCGGGTCAGGTAGCGCTTTTCCGCCAGTTGCGACGGCGGATGCCAGCCGCCGGTCGTGATCCACGCGCCGGGCTGCTTCTTCGCAACGAACGCCCGAATGAGATCGAGCGCGCCGGCCACGTCCCTGGCGCCGCCGAGATTGACCACATAGTCGCCGAGCCCCGCCGCTCTGAAATGCGCGTGGGTGTCGATCAGGCCGGGGACGACTGACTTGCCGGCGAGGTCGATGACCCTGGTCTGCGGACCCGCCAGCGGCTTGATCGCAGCGTCGCTGCCGACCGCGAGGATCTTGCCGTCGCGGATGGCCAGCGCTTGCACGATCGTCGACTGGTCGTCGAGGGTGAGGATCTTGCCGCCCGTCAGGACCACCTGGGGCGCGTTCGGGTCTGATTGCTGCGCCACAGCCGGCAGGACGGCGGCAGCAATCGCAATTGCTCCCACAATCAGGAATTTCCCACCCAGATGCATCTCGCCGCCCCATCAAAGATGTTCAATAGACGAACTAATGTGCGAATATTATCGTTAGAAGAATTCCAGGCAAGCAGAATTTTACAGCATGAACTGATGGGTTATTGAGCAAGTGCAGCAATTCACGCCCAAAGCATCGCCTTGCGCAGAACGAACACTTGTTCAATATACGGACGCAATTCAGGAGCTGATGATGTCGAACACTTTGAATTCGTGTGCGGATCGAACCCAGGGAGCGCGCTCGTGAGCGGCCTCGTGATTGTCGGCGCCTCCTATGCAGGCGTCCAGGCGGGCATTAGCGCGCGCGAGAAGGGCTATCAGGCGCCGATCCGCATCGTCGCCGATGAAATCCATCTGCCCTATCAGCGCCCGCCATTGTCGAAGGCGTTTCTCTCCGGTGACGTCGCGCATAACAGCCTTTTCCTCCGCGGCGAGGACTATTTCAAGACCCAGGGCATCGACCTGGTGCTGGGTCATCGCGCCGTCGGGCTCGACCGCGCCGCCGGCCGGATCGCACTGGAAGGCGGCGACAGCCTGCCCTTCGACCAACTCGTCATCGCCACCGGCTCGCGCGCACGGCGCCTCAGCGTGCCCGGCCATGAGCGCGACGGCATCGTCTATCTACGCACCCTCGATGACGCACAACATCTGAAGCCGCGACTCGAAGCGGCCAATGATGTCGTTATCGTCGGCGGCGGCTTCATCGGCCTCGAAGTGGCGTCGACCGCCGCCAAGGCCGGCAAGAAGGTGACGCTGATCGAGGCGCAGTCGCGCCTGCTGGAGCGCGCGGTGTCGCCGCTGATTTCGCAATTCCTGCTCGACGCCCATCGCTCCCATGGCCTCGACATCCGCTTCAACGAATCCGTCGTCGCCATCGAAGGCAACAATGCGGTGCATGAGGTCGTCTGCTCCAGCGGCCTGCGGGTGCGGGCCGATCTAATCGTCGCCGGCATCGGCGGCATCGCCAATGATGAGTTGGCAGCCGCGGCGGGCATCGCCTGTACCAACGGCATCGATGTGGACGAGCATGGCTTGAGCAGCGCGCCGAACATCTATGCTGCCGGCGACGTCAGCAATCACTACAACTCATTCGCGGGCCGCCGCGTGCGCCTCGAAGCCGTGCAGAACGCCACCGATCAGGGCAAGGCCGCGGGCGCAATGATCGCCGGCAAGCCGGAAGCCTATGATGCGGTGCCGCGTTTCTGGTCGGATCAATATGACGCCAAGCTGCAGATCGTCGGTCTCTCTGCGCCGACCGACAGCGCAGTGATCCGCGGTTCGATGGACGACGGCAAGTTCTCGGTCTTCTATTATCGCGACGGCAAGCTCACCGCCGTTGACAGTATCAACCGGCCGGGCGACCAGATGATCGCACGCCGCCTGATCACCGCGGCGCTGTCGCCGACGCCGGAACAGGCCGCCGATCTGTCATTCGATCTGAAAAAATTCGAAGCCGGCAAATAGGGCGGACCCACGGCTCATGCCCAAGATCAAGCGTCCCGACGACGAACGCGGCAATACCGACTTCATCGAGAGCCTCGATCGGGGCTTGCGGGTGTTCGAATTGTTCGGCGCACATTCGCGCCCGATGACGCTGAGCGATGTCGCCAAGGCCGCCGAGCTGCCGCGCGCCACTGCCCGGCGCATCCTGTTCACGCTGGAGCGCAAGGGTTATGTGACCAGCGACGGCAAGCTGTTCGCGCTGTCCCCGCGCGTCCTGGCGCTGGCCGGCTCCTATATGACCTCCAATCAGGTCGTCACCATCCTGCAGCCCGTGCTCGACAGCATCTCCAGCGCCGCGCAAGAGATTTCGTCGCTCGCGGTGCTCGAGGGCCATGAGGTGATCTTCGTCGCTCGCGCCAGCCCGGCGCGGGTGTTCTCCGCCGGCATCGATCTCGGCTACCGGCTGCCGGCATTCTGCTCGTCGGTGGGCCGCGCGATGTTGGGCAAGTATTCCAACGACGACCTCACCGCAGCGCTGGATGCCATGGACCTCGTGGCGATGACGCCCTTCACGGTAACCGACAAGGAACTGCTGAAGGCCACCATCATCACCGACCGCGAGAAAGGCTATTCGCTGGTCGACCGCGAGGCCGAGCCGGGCTTCCGCTCGATCTCGGTGCCGGTGCGGCGCTACGATGGCGCGATCGTCGCCGCCATCAATATGGGCGCCCATGTCGACCGCGTCTCCACCGGCGAGATGATCGATCGCTTCCTGCCGCTGCTGCGCGATGCCGCCAACTCCGTGAAGCCGCTGCTGCTTTGAATGCTCTACCCTCATCCTGAGGAGCGGCCACTTGGTCGCGTCTCGAAGGATGACCCCACACTCATGGTTCGAGACCGCGCCAAGCGGCGCCCCCTCACCATGAGGTCCGAGATTGAACACGCACCAGGAATTGTCGTCTCATGCCCCATATCGTCATCGAACACTCCACCGACGGTCATGGCGGCCTGTTCGACGCTACCAGCCTGATGCAGGCTCTGCATGACGCAGCCGCCGCCACCGGCGTGATGCAGGCGGCGGACATCAAGGTCCGCGCGATGGCCTATGCGGATTACCTGCTTGCCAGGGAGCGCGACGGCTTCTGCCATGTCACCGTGTCCATGCTGGAAGGCCGCACGCCCGCGCAGAAAGTGGCGGTGAGCGAAGAGCTACGTGCCGCGATGGTCAGGCTGCTGCCGCAGACCAAGAGCCTCAGCGTCGATATCCGGGATATGGACTCCGTCGCCTACAAGAAGCGGCTGAACGAGTAGAGCCGCGCTGACTGCCTTCTCCCGCCTGCGGGGAGAAGGTGGGCGCCGCGAAGCGACGACGGATGAGGGGGAGCCTCCGCAGGCGCAGAGCGAATGGAGAGCCCCCTCACCCGACTTCCACGCGCGCGTTGCAGTCGACCTCTCCCCGCAAGCGGGGAGAGGTAAGGCACTCCCCAAAACGAAACCGGCGCGGCATTCCCTGGGAATGCCGCGCCGTTCCCAATTCAGGTCGGCTGCGGTCACCTCATGGGCGACCGCGCCGGAGGTTCGCTTAGACCGCGTCCTTCGCAGCCTTGACCGGGCGAGCGCGCACGATCTTGCGGGCCGGCTTGGCCTTGAAGGTCATTGCTTCGCCGGTGAAGGGGTTGGTGCCCTTGCGTGCCTTGGTGGCGGGCTTCTTGATGACGACGAACTTGGCGAAGCCGGGAACGAGGAACACGCCGCTCTTCTTCAGCTCTTTGTAGCCGAGGGTCGCCATGGTCTCGATAACGCCCTTGACGTCCTTCTTCGAGAGCTCAGTGGTCTCAGCGATTTTCTCGATGAGCTGCGACTTCGTCATTTGGTCTGCCATTTTGCACCTTTTGGTTTGCCGTGATTCGGTGAGACAGACACTATGAGGAATCACGGGAAAAAACCCGTGCTCAATGAAATTTTCACAGATTTTGCCGGGAAAAATGGTGTTTTTTGACCACCAAACCCCGATTCGACTTGTACGGCAGGGTTTCGGGACCCTCGCAAGCGCAAAATACTTGAAACAAGGGGCCTACGGATTCGCCGCAGGCGCCGGAAACGCACCGCCAAAATCACCCCCGGATTGGCGCCCTCACCACATGGTCTGACGCGCCCTTTCCGGCCAGGCGCGATCATAGTCGACGCCCCCGACCCGGCGCTCGCTCATCTCGGCCAGGATCTCGCCAGGCGTCGGCAAGGTCCTGGGATCGATGCGCTTGTCCGGGTCCCAGAGGTCCGAACGGACAATGGCCCGGGCGCACTGGAAATAGATCTCCCCGATCGTCATCACGATGACTGTCCGCGGCGCCTTCTCCGCGACAGCGAAGGAGGCCAACAGCGCAGGATCGGCCGACAGATGGGCCTCGCCGTTGATACGCAGCGTCGTGCCGGAGCCCGGGATCAGGAACAGCAGCGCGATCCGCGGGTCTCGCACAATGTTGCGCAGGCTATCGACGCGGTTGTTGCCGCGGCGATCCGGCATCATGAGTGTCTTCTCGTCATGGATACGGACGAAGCCCGGCAGGTCGCCGCGCGGCGAACAGTCGAGCCCCTCGGGTCCCGATGTCGCCAGAGCGGCGAAGGGCGACACCTCGATCAGCCGGCGATATTGCGCCGTCACGCGATCCGCAACCTTGGCAGTGGAGGCTTCGCCGATATCATTGAACCGGCCGTAGATCGCTTCGAGCTGCTCGATGGTTTCGATCACCGACATGGCCACACTCCCCCGCCCGTATCTATTGACCCCTGATGACCCGTATCAGGTCATCCGCATGATCTTTCGCGACACCGATATTGTTGATCGTGACGTCGGCACCTGATGTCTCGACGCTGCGCTTGAGCCGGTCGCCGATCGGCCCATCGCTTGAGCGTCCCCGCGCCGCAAGGCGCGCCGCAAGCACTTCCGGCGGCGCCGTGATCGACACAACGACGACATCTTCATAGGCGGCACGTAGTGCCGGGATAACCGTCCGTGAGATATTGGCAACGACATTCCGGCCGGCGCGAAGCGCATCATCGATGGAGCGCGGAAGCGCATAACAAAGACCATGCGCTTCCCAGTGAACGGCGAAGGCGCCGCTGGCCTGTGCCTGACGGAACGCCTCCGGCGTGACCTGCGTATTATTCTCGAATTCCGACGCCTCGCGCGTGACCACGCGGCGCGTGAACACCACATTATCGTCATCCGCGCAGGCCGCCTGCGCCAGACCGATCAGCGTATCCTTGCCGGCACCGGACGGGCCGACCACCAGCACCAATCGGCCAGGGCCGATCCGGCCTGCCTGCGCTCCGGACATCGCCGCGGTGTCGGTCATGCCACGCGATGTCCTTCGCGCCAGACGCTGCGCACCACCGGCACATCATGCGCCACGTGAACGCGGATCACATCGGCGCGCTTGCCGACCGCGATCTCGCCGCGGTCCATGAGGCCAACGGCTTCCGCGGGCCGTTTGGTCACCGTGCGGATTGCACTGGCGAGATCGATCGATGGCACTTTCGTCGCGAGCTGCAAGGCGCCCATCAGAAGGCTCGACGGCACATAGTCCGATGACAGGATATCCAGCATGCCTTCACGTGCGAGATCGATCGCCGCGATATTGCCGGAATGCGAACCGTTGCGAACGACATTCGGCGCCCCCATCAGGATTCCGACACCGGCTCTGTGCAGGCCCTGCGCAGCCTCCAGCGTGGTCGGGAATTCCGCCACCGAGACCTTGTCTCCCACGGCTTCGGTCACGTTGTCTTCCGTGGTGTCGTCATGGCTCGCCAATGGAATATTTCGCTCGTGGGCCAGTGCCACGATCGCGCGCATATTGCCGGCCGCATATTGCTGCTGACAGGCCAGGCGCTGTGCGAACATCACATCGAGCTCGGCATCGCTCTTGCCGCCCTTGCCGCGATAATAGGTGCGCAGCTTCTCCTCATCGCGAAACTGGCGCTGGCCGGGCGTGTGGTCCATCAGCGACATCAGCCGGACGTTCGGCTTCTCCAGGAGTGCCTTCGCTTCCTCGACCACGGTCGGCATCGGAATCTCGCAGCGCAGATGCAGGAAATGATCCACCCGCAAGAGGCTGGCTTCCCCGGCAGAGGCAATGGAATCCACCAGCACGCCGGCATAGCTGTCGATCCCCTGGCTCGAATCCTCGCATCCGACCCGCACCGAGTCGAGCACCGTGGTAATGCCGGAGGTGGCAAGCTGACCATCATAGGAGACCACCGCGGCGATCGGATCCCAGAACACCTTCGGCCGCGGCATGAAATGCGCTTCGAGATGGTCGGTGTGCAATTCGACGAGACCCGGCATGATCAGATCGCCGCGCATATCCTCGCTGCCGCGCGGCGCATCGCCCTCGCCAAATTCAGCGATGCGACCGTCAACAAAGGCAATCCAGCCTTTGTCGATGACGCGGTCGGCAAGAACGATCCTGGCGTTGCCGATGACGGTTTCGGTCGATGATGCAGTCATGGTTCTCTTTCTCAGGCAGCAGCAGCGGCGAAGGATGCGACGTCCACCAGCCGGTCGGCAATCAGGTGCCGCACTTCGTCGTCATGCACAATGGCAACCATGGCAACACCGGCCCGTTTTTTCTCGGCGACCAGTTCGACGACCACCGCGCGATTGGCGGCATCGAGCGACGCAGTCGGTTCATCCAGCAACAGGATCGGTAGATCGGAGATAAAGCCGCGCGCGATATTGACGCGCTGCTGCTCGCCGCCGGAAAAGGTCGAGGGCGGCAGCTTCCACAGCCGCTCGGGAATGTTAAGGCGACGGAGCAACACGCCCGCGCGCGTCTGCGCTTCCTCGCGCGTCACACCAGCAGCGAGCAACGGCTCGGCGACAACGTCGATCGCGGCGACACGCGGCACCGCGCGCAGGAACTGGCTGACATAACCGATGGTGTCGCGACGCACATTCAGCACCTGCCGTGGCTCCGCGGTCGCGATATCGACGATGTCGCCGTTGTGGCGCACACCGATGGTGCCGCCATCGCAACGGTAATTGCCGAAAATCATTTTCAGGATCGATGACTTACCTGCGCCGGACGGTCCGGACAGCACCACGCATTCGCCGGGTGCCACATGAAACGACACATTGCGCACCACCGGCAGCCGAATGCCGTCCTGCAAATGCATGATGAAGGTCTTCTCGGCGTTGCGGATATCGATCATGGGAATCATCTTGACCTCACGCCGGCAGGATCGAGGAAACGAGCAGTTGCGTATAGGGCTCGCGGGGATCGTCGAGCACCTGATCGGTCAGGCCCGTCTCGATCACACGCCCGCCCTGCATCACCATCACACGATGCGACAGCAATCGCGCTACCGCGAGATCATGCGTCACGACGATGGCCGAGAGACCTAGCTCGCTGACCAGCGTGCGCATCATATCGAGCAAACGCGCCTGCACCGACACGTCCAAGCCACCAGTCGGTTCGTCCATGAAGACGAGCCGCGGTTCAGTGACGAGATTGCGCGCGATCTGCAGCCGCTGCCGCATGCCGCCGGAATAGGTCCGCGGCGCATCGTCGATACGATCAGGCGAAATCTCGACGCGCTCGAGCCAGGACGTCGCGGTGTCACGAATCTTGCCATAGTGGTTATGACCGACAGCCATCAACCGCTCGCCGACATTGGCGCCGGCCGAGACCGCCATGCGCAGACCCATCGCGGGATCTTGATGCACGAAGCCCCAGTCGGTACGGAACAGGAAGCGACGCTCGGCTTCGCCCATGGTGGCGAGGTCACGGGTCACGCCATCGCGCATTCGGTAGGAGACGGTACCGGTGCTCGGCGTCAACTGGCCGGAGAGAATCTGCAGCAGCGTCGATTTTCCGGAGCCGGACTCGCCGACAATGGCCAGCACTTCGCCGGAATAGAGCTCGAACGACACGTCACGACATGCCGCAAGACGGCCATAAGATTTTCCCAGGTTTGCCGCAACAAGCAACGGCTCGTCGCTGGCAGGCACGGGCGCGGCGCGGTGAGTTGAATTCGCTGTCACATCAAGCATTTGCGCTCTCCGCATAGGGCGCAGCATTCTCGCTGCCGCGGTGTCCCTGTGATTGCCGCGTTTCGCAGTAGTCGGTGTCGGAGCACACGAACATCCGGCTGCCCATGTTGTCGGTGACGATCTCGTCGAGATAACTATCCTCGGCATTGCACAGCGCGCAGCAGGCCTTGTGCTTGTAGGGCTCGAAGGGATGGTCTTCGAAATCCAGCGACACCACCGACGTATAAGGCGGGATCGCATAGATCCGCTTCTCGCGGCCGGCGCCGAACAGCTGGAGTGCGGCGCAGTTGTCCATCTTCGGATTGTCGAATTTCGGCGTCGGCGACGGGTCCATCACGTAGCGCGCATTGACCTTAACCGGATAGGCATAGGCCGTTGCGATATGGCCGAAGCGCGCGATGTCCTCATAAAGCTTCACATGGATCAGCCCGTATTCACCGAGCGCGTGCATGCGGCGCGTTTCGGTCTCGCGCGGCTCGAGGAAGCGCAGCGGCTCCGGGATCGGCACCTGATAGACCAGCACCTGATGCGCCTGCAGCGTCGCTTCGGGAATACGGTGCCGGGTCTGGATCACCGTGGCATCGCTCGTGCTCGTGGTCACCGCAACGCCTGCGGTCTTTTCGAAAAACTTGCGGATCGAGATCGCGTTGGTCGTATCATCCGAGCCCTGGTCGATCACCTTCAGCTTGTCGATGGGGCCGAGGATCGCCGCCGTCACCTGCACGCCGCCGGTGCCCCAGCCATAGGGCATCGGCATCTCCCGGCTGGCGAACGGCACCTGATAGCCGGGAATCGCGATGGCCTTGAGAATGGCGCGGCGGATCATCCGCTTGGTCTGCTCGTCCAGATAGGCGAAGTTATATGTCGGCGCGTTCATTCCGCGGCCTCCTGAAGAGCAACTGGCGTCTCGTTGGCGTCGGCGAACTCCTTGCGCAGCTTGCGGAGCAGGCCGAGCTCGGATTGGAAGTCGACATAATGCGGCAGCTTCAGATGTTCGACGAAACCGGTCGCCTGCACATTGTCGGAATGCGACATGACGAATTCCTCGTCCTGCGCCGGCGCCTTGATGTCCTCGCCGAGCTCACGCGCGCGTAACGTGCGATCGACCAGTGCCATCGACATCACCTTGCGCTCGCTCTGACCGAAGGCGAGGCCATAGCCGCGGGTGAAGCAGGGCGCCTCGGTATCCGAGCCCTTGAACTGGTTGACCATCTGACACTCGGTCAGCGTGATCGACCCCAGCGGCACCGCGAAGCCGACATCCTCGGCCAAGAATTCAACCTCGACCTCGCCGAGGCGGATTTCGCCTGCGAAAGGATGGTTGCGGCCATAGCCGCGCTGCGAGGAATAGCCGAGCGACAGAAGAAACCCTTCATCGGCGCGCGCGAGATTCTGCAGGCGCAGATCGCGCTCTGCCGGGAAGCTCAGCGCGTCGCGCGTGAGATCGCCAACCGGCTTCTCGGGGGCTTCCGCCGGCGACGCTTCGATCAAACCATCCCGGCCAAGAATATCGGTGACACGCGGCATCGCGCCCGGCTCTGCATCGGCCATGGCCGGCTGGTCGGGCGAGGATTCTCCGGTCAACACCGGATCGAGCAGACGATGCGTATAGTCGAAGGTCGGACCGAGCACCTGGCCGCCCGGCATGTCCTTGAAGGTCGAGGAGACGCGGCGGCGCACCTGCATCTGCGAGGTATCGACGGGCTCACTCGAGCCGAACCGCGGCAACGTCGCGCGGAAGGCGCGCAGCAGGAAGATCGCCTCGATCATGTCGCCACGCGCCTGCTTGATGGCCAGCGCCGCGAGCTCGCGGTCATACAGCGATCCTTCGGTCATGACGCGATCCACAGCGAGACCGAGCTGATTGGAAATCTGTGCCAGCGATACTTCCGGTACATCGCGATCACCCCGGCGCTCATGGGCCAACAGACGATGCGCATTCTCGATGGCGCGTTCGCCACCCTTGACGGCGACATACATGCTCAGCCCTCTTTCGCGACAAGGCGCGTAGTGCGCGGCAGCGCGACGATGGATTCGCCGGACACCAGCACAAGATCGATGCCGCGGGGAAACAGCGAGGCATTCAGCGCAAGACGATCCAGCAGGTCCGGCACGCCGATCGCGGCGCGCAGGATGATGGCACCGTCGATGCCGGGACCACGCAGCTCATAGGCCGGGCCTTCGGTCAGGCTCGCGACCTGTAGAACGATGGTCGTGGAGCGATCCGGATATTCGCCGGAGCCGAATGCAAAGTGCTCGAAGGACGGCAGCGCGGCAGCATCAGCCACCACGGCGAAGGCACACACGGCGGGATCGGCGATGACCGGCGCGCTGGTGTGAAACTTGATCCACTTGGCGACATCCATCGTCGCCGCCAGCTTGGCATCGAGCCAGACCGGCGTATCCTGATCGAACAGCGTCAGCGCGATGGCCGCAGCCCCGCGCATCATTGGCGCAGGCACGCCCGAAACAGCCAGGATCCGCTGCACGGTGCCGGGACGCGCCATCGCGTCCATCACCGAACGGAAGGTCGATTGCGCTGCAAGGACCTTGTCCGCGAAACCGGCCGGCATTTCCGCAACTGTCGTCATGATTAGCCCTCCCCGCGCACGAGCGTGTAGAAATCGACTTTGGTTGCCGCCGTCTCCGCGGCCTTGCGCCTGATGTCGGCGACGACGCGCGCACGCAGCGGCGTCAGCACCCTGGTCTCGACAGCTTCTGAAAATTCACTGGTCTGGATCAGCGCATCGCACAGCGCGATCAGGTGCGCCTTCGCGCCATCCCGGCCCAGCGTGTAGCCGAAGCCGACCTCGCCGCTGGATAGCCGCACGGCGGCGCGCGACACGGTCGCCTCGCCGAGATTGAACGGCGCGCCATCGCCGCCAATCCGGCCGCGCAGCATCACCAGGCCATTTTCGGGCTGGCGCAATTGTTCATGGGCCGGAACGGCCACCGTATCGAGATATCCGGCAATATCCGCCGTCTGCGAGTGCCCCAGCACCCCCATCGCTTCACGGCGCCGGGCCTGCTGGTCATTCGAGGGAACTGTGCTCATGGTCACCGCGATCCGCAACAAGTTGTATGATTTACTAGACAACTTTATAGGCCGGGGCAATGACCGTTTCGTGACAGCGGCGCGATTTTTCGCTAATGCGTGGTCGACATCATTCTAGGACCGACTTTTGTGACCATTCAGGAAAAGCCAACAGGCGTCGCACTTTGGCGGCACGTTGCCGACGGCATCGAGCGCGGCATTGCCGACGGGCGTTATCCGGCCGGCGACAAATTGCCCGGCGAGACGGAGCTGGCGGAGCTCTACCGCGTCAATCGACATACGGTACGTCGCGCGCTGGCGACGCTGGCCGAGCGCGGCCTCGTGCGCGCCGAGCGCGGCAGCGGCACTTATGTGGAAGCGCCGAAACTCGCCTACCCCTTACGCTCGCGTACGCGCTTCTCGGAAATCGCTGGCGCCGGCGGCCGCGAGCCACAGGCGCAACTGATCGGAGCCTGGGATGACGTCGCGACACGTGAACTGGCGCGGCAGCTTGGCCTCAAGACCGGTGCAAGGTTGATTCGCATCGAGGCGCTACGCCTCGCCGACAAGACACCGATCTGTATCGGTACCAACTGGCTGTCTGCCGAGCGCTTCCCGGATTTCGGCAAGATCTATGAGCGCGTGCGCTCGATGACCAAGGCGCTGGCGCATTACGGCATCAAGGACTATCGCCGAGCCTCAACGAAAGTCACCGCGGGAATCATCGATGCGACTGATGCGACACGGCTTGGCGTCGCGCTGGGGCGTCCGATTCTGATCGTCGATTCCATCGATGTGGATGCGGACGGTACGCCGCTGAGCGCCACGCATTCACGCTTCGTCGCCGAGCGCGTCGAATTCGTGGTCGATAGCGGCTCGCTGTAATCCTGCCCAACGAGATCAGAACGGGTCCGTGCCGAGACCCGGCACATCCGCGGGGCGCGGCCCCGGTGCCGGCCACAGGAAGCGGCGATCCTTTTCGGCAATGGCCACATCGTTGATGCTCGCCTCGCGGCGACGCATCAGACCACCCTCGTCGAACTCCCATTGCTCGTTGCCATAGGAGCGATGCCAGTTGCCGGCATCGTCGTGCCATTCATATTGAAAGCGCACGGCAATGTGATTGCCGTCGAAGGCCCATAAATCCTTGATCAACCGGTATTCGTGCTCCTTCGCCCATTTACGGGTGAGGAATTCGACAATCGCCGGGCGCCCCTGAAAGAACTCGCCGCGATTGCGCCAGACGCTGTCCTCGGTATAGGCGAGCGACACTTTCACCGGATCGCGCGAATTCCAGGCGTCTTCGGCCATGCGGGCCTTCTGGGCGGCGGTCTCTCGGGTGAAGGGCGGAAACGGTGGACGCGACATGGGACCCTCGGCTTTGCGATGTGCCGGGAGTGTAGCCGGGCCTTTCGCAGAGTCGACGCCGTTTCGCCTATCGGGCGATTGCTAAATCTGATCGGCCTTCATGGCGATGCGCAACGCCCTGGGAATCGGCCTGGCGCGGCCACCAGACACGAAGGCCACCTTCACCTTGGCTTCCAACAGCAACTCATCGCCGCGGCGGACTTCCTGATGCAGCGTGATCGAGGCGCCTTTCACATCCAGCGGCCGGGTCAGCACGTCGAGCAGATCGTCCATGCGCGACGGCTTGAGAAAATCGAGCTGCATCGACCGGACCACGAAGGCAAAGCCCGGCGCTTCGCTTTCGGCCTCGGCAAACAGCGCACGCTGATCAGCACCGAGCAATCGCAGATAATTGGTCCGCCCGCGCTCCATGAAGCGCAGATAGTTGGCGTGATAGACGATGCCGGAGAAATCGGTGTCTTCGTAATAGACACGCACCTGCATGCGGTGAATGCCGTCGGCAATAGTGCCGTCGAGATGGGAGGTCGCCGAAACCGTCATTGCGGGAAACCGTGAAAGGCGAGTGGCAAGACGTGATCGCGCGTCAATGGCGCAAGGATAACGGCCTCAGGCGCGGCCGGATCAATCCAGAGCGTTTCGGCGATCTCGGCCTGGGGCGCGATCGCGCCATCCACCTTCACCGCGTAAACGCTGGCCTGCACCTGCCAGCCCGGCTCATTGGCGGCAACGCTGTTGAACTGTCCGAGCGCTTGGGCAGAACCCGGCACCATTCGGCATCCCAGCTCTTCGCTGATCTCGCGCTCCAACGCGGCTAGATCGTCTTCGCCGGCATCGCGCTTGCCACCCGGCTGCATGAAGGCCTCGGTGCCACGTTTGCGCACCACCAGCATGCGTCCAATATCGTCGCGGATCAGCGCGGCTACAACGCCGATAATCTTGTCAGTCATCGCAGATCACTCCTCGTCGCTGGATCCAAACAGTCCGATCTGGCTCGCATCGCGCGTTGGCTCACTCAATCCGAGATGCCTGAAGGCATGCGACGTCAGCAATCGCCCGCGAGGGGTGCGCTGCAGATAGCCGCACTGGATCAGATAGGGCTCGATGATGTCTTCGATGGCATCCCGCGGTTCGGAGAGCGCAGCCGCCATGGTCTCGACGCCGACCGGGCCGCCGCCGTAATTCATGGCGATAGTGGTGAGATAGCGGCGATCCATGGCGTCGAGGCCGGCACTGTCCACTTCGAGCGCGCTCAGGGCATGATCCGCGATCTTGCGATCGATTGCGGCAGCGTCCGCAGCGGAGGCGAAATCGCGCACGCGGCGCAACAGCCGCCCGGCGATGCGCGGCGTGCCACGGGCGCGACGCGCGATCTCATTGGCGCCTTCCGGCGTCATGCCTATCTGCAGCACGCGCGCACCGCGGGTGACGATCTTTTCGAGTTCGTCGATGGTGTAGAAATTCAGCCGCAATGGAATGCCGAAGCGATCACGCAGCGGATTTGTCAGCAGGCCTGCGCGCGTCGTCGCACCGACGAGTGTGAATTTCGACAGCTCGATCTTCACCGAACGTGCAGCGGGACCTTCGCCAATGATGAGGTCGAGCTGAAAATCCTCCATCGCCGGATAGAGCACTTCTTCCACGGCAGGGCTGAGACGATGAATCTCGTCGATGAAGAGAACATCGCGCTCCTCGAGATTGGTGAGGAGCGCCGCGAGATCGCCGGCCTTGGCGATCACCGGCCCCGACGTGGCACGAAAGCCAACGCCGAGTTCGCGCGCGACGATCTGCGCGAGCGTGGTCTTGCCGAGCCCGGGCGGGCCGACGAACAGCGTGTGATCCAGCGCTTCGCCGCGCTTGCGCGCGGCATCGATGAATATCTGCAGGTTGGCGCGTGCCTGCGCCTGGCCGACGAAGTCGGACAGCGACTGGGGACGCAACGCGGTGTCGCCGACATCGTCGGAACGGCGCTCAGGCGTGATGACGCGATCAGTTGGGATGTTCATGATGCGACGTTACCACGGTGCAACGGTCGCGCGAACCACCAGCACAGGCTGGCTGGAATCACGGCAATGCTCGCGAGCAATACCGACAGCGACAGCGCCTGCGTGAGCGATCGAACGCCGGGCAAGATTATTGCCGAGGATTCCGAGGGTTGAATGAACATTCCAAGACCGATGAATCCGGCGATGCCGAAGGCCGCAGCGAGCCACGCCATCCAGATCGTGTTTTGCCCGGCATAGACGGCAGACAGCGCAAAGACGACGCCGGCACCGATTGACGGCAGCAGCGCCGCCAATGCAGCGACGAATGCCAGCAGCCACAGTGCAATCGAGACAAGCGATCTGAAACCATCGAGATCGGCGACAGAGAAAATCAGTTGAAGGATCGACGCACCGAGGGCGACCACCAGTAACGACACGAGCGCAGCCACGGATAGCGAACCGACAACACCGAAGATCGCGACAATGCCAATCACACGGGCGATCCTGGCAAGGCTCACTTCGCCAGTTCCTTCAGCCCGAGTTTGATCAATTGTGCTGTTTCCGCGCCCTCGCCTGCGCTGCGCGATGCTGCAGCAACGGCCGCCGCCGCCTGCGGCTGGCCATAGCCGAGATTGACCAGCGCGGAGATCGCATCCCTGACGGCGCCAGGCGCACGGTTGTCGTCCATCGCGCCGGCGAGTTGTGCGACCACCGGATCGACGGACGCAAAGGCCGGAGCCTTGTCCTTCAATTCGCTGACGATGCGCTCGGCCACTTTAGGACCGACGCCCGGCGTGCGCGCCACGGCCGTCTTGTCGCGCAGCGCAATGGCATTGGCGAGGTCCGACGGGGGCAGCGTACTGAGCACGGCCAGCGCAACCTTGGCGCCGACGCCCTGCACAGTCTGCAGCAACCGAAACCATTCGCGCTCCATATCGCTGCGGAAGCCAAACAGCTTGATCTGGTCTTCGCGGACATAGGTTTCGATGGAGAGCACCGCAGCTTCCCCCGCCTGCGGCAATGCCTGCAGCGTGCGTGCGGAACAATGCACCTGATAGCCGACGCCCTGCACATCGAGGATCACGTAGTCCTCGCCATAGCTGTCGATCAGGCCTTTGAGCTTGCCGATCACGCGCCGACGACCTTGAGGCGCAGTGCCATGCTCTGGCGGTGATGCGCATGGGTGATGGCGATGGCCAGCGCGTCGGCGGCATCGGCCGATTTCGGCTCGGCCTTCGGCAGCAGAATCTTCAGCATCACCTGGATCTGGTTCTTGTCGGCGTGGCCCGCACCGACCACAGTCTTCTTCACTTGATTAGGCGCGTATTCCGCGACGGCAATGCCGAACATTGCCGGCGTCATCATGGCGATGCCGCGCGCCTGGCCGAGCTTCAGCGTCGCGACGCCATCCTTGTTGACGAAGGTCTGCTCCACCGCAGCTTCGGCCGGCTGGAAATCGCCAAGGATCTTGGCGAGCCCCTCATGGATGCCAAGCAACCGGCTCGCCAGTGGCAAACTGTCCGGCGGCTCCACCGAACCGCAGCCGATATAGGTCAGCCGGTTGCCGTCGATCTCGATCACGCCCCAGCCGGTGCGGCGCAGGCCCGGATCAATGCCGATGATGCGGACAGGAGGGCGAATCGGAGGGTGTGTCATCCCACAGGAATAACGCCGGTCGGAACGGAACGAAATAGAAACGCGCGGCCGTCCCAAGGGAAAGAGAGGGAAGCTGAGCCCCTGCTCAGCCGCCCATCTTGGCCATCAGCGCGTCGGACACCTCGAAGTTCGCATAGACGTTCTGCACGTCGTCATGCTCGTTCAGGAGGTCCATCAGCTTGATCAGCTTTTCGCCCGTCTCGTCATCGACCGAGAGCGTGTTCTGCGGTTTCCAGATCACCGCGGCCTTGCGGGCTTCGCCGAATTTGGCTTCGAGCGCCTTGGCGACGTCGCGGAACGTCTCCTGCGAGGCATAGACCTCATGGCCGCCCTCGCCCGACACGACGTCGTCGGCGCCAGCCTCGATGGCCGCTTCGAGCATGTCGTCGGCGGAGGCCTTGTCGGCGTCATATTCGATCACGCCGACATGGTCGAACATGAAGGACACCGAGCCGGTTTCACCGAGATTGCCGCCGGATTTGGTGAAGTAAGAACGGATGTCGGAGGCAGCGCGATTGCGATTGTCGGTCAGCGCCTCGACGATGACGGCAACGCCACCGGGGCCGTAGCCTTCGTAGCGGATCTCGTCATAATTCTCGCCTTCGCTGCCGATCGCCTTCTTGATCGCGCGCTCGATGTTGTCGCGCGGCATATTCTCCTGACGGGCAGCGATCACGGCAGAGCGCAGCCGGGCGTTCATCGACGGGTCCGGCGTTCCCATCTTGGCAGCGACGGTGATTTCGCGCGCCAGCTTGCTGAACAGCTTGGACTTCTGGGCATCCTGCCGGCCCTTGCGGTGCATGATGTTCTTGAATTGGGAATGTCCGGCCATGCGGTCTCTCTTGAATCGTCTGGTGTCTTAAGGGCTGCGGCGCGGGGTTATAGGCCGCGAGATCGGCAAAATCAAAAATATGCGTCGAAATCTCGCAGGCCAAAATCGCCGCCGCTGCGATCCTTAACCCTCACTTCACATTCGGGTGCAAGAATACCCGCATAGATTGCAATCCGCGAGATTTGAATATGGCATTTGGACTGTTCCGCAGGAAGCAGCCCGATCTGGCTGTGCCGGTACTCGCCCCCGACAAAGCTGCGCCAATCGAGGCCCCCGCTGCTTCCGACAACGATTCCGCCCGCGACATCCTGGAGCTGCTGGAACTCGAGCTGGGGGCCCTGATCCGGCAGTTGGAGCGGGCGGCCACCTCGGTGGCCGGCGGCGCCGAATCGACCGCGGCGACTCTCTCCGCCATCCGCACCCGTACCGATGTACTGGCCGACCACAGCAGCGCCGCGCAATCCACCGCCACCACTTTCGCGCAGGCCGCCGACAAATTCACCCAATCGGCCGAGGGCATTGGCGCTCAGGTGCGCGATGCCAGCCGGCTCGCGGATGAGGCCAGCGCTGCCGCCCACGAAGCCAGCGCCAATGTGGACCGGCTGCGGGATTCCTCCGCTGCCATCAGCAATGTGCTCGAGCTGATCGCGCAGATTGCCCGGCAGACGACCATGCTGGCGCTGAACGCAACGATTGAGGCGGCCCGCGCAGGTTCCGCCGGCCGCGGCTTCTCGGTCGTCGCCACCGAGGTCAAGGCGCTGGCGGTGCAGACGCAGAATGCCACCGAAGAGATCCGGAAGAAGATCGACACACTGCAGCGCGACGCAGCGAGTTCGGTCGATGCCGTGCACCGCATTTCCGGCGCCATCGACGCGATCCGCCCGGTCTTCGCCAACGTCAACGGCGCAGTGGCCGAGCAGAACGCGACCACCAGCGAGATGTCGCACAATGCCACCACCGCCTCACAATTCATCGTTTCGGTCGGCAACAGCGCCGCGGAAATCGATAGCGCTGCCAGGGAAGCTGCGGCCCATGGCGAGCATGTTGCACAAGCCGGCCAGGCCGTGACGATGTTTGCCTCGAGGCTGAAGTCGCGCTGTGCGGTGCTGCTCAAACAGAGCGAGCGCGAAGACGAGCGCCGACGCGAAAAGCTGCCATGTCACCTGAACGTCCATCTTCAGGCGCGCGGGGGCCAATTCAGCGCCCCGGTCTATGAAATCTCGATGGACGGAATCCTGATCGGCGGGCCTGACGCAAACCGGCTTCCGCTCCACGATATCGTTACCGCCGAACTCAGCGAGGTCGGGCCGTGCCGCCTGCGCATTGCCGAGCATTCTCCCGCCGGCACGCAGGCGCGGTTCGTAGCGCCCGACGGCCACCTCGTCAGCCGCATAGAAGACCGGCTATGGGCGATCCATGACGAGAACACCGAATTCGTCACCCGCGCCATCGATGCAGGGGCCGCGCTCAACAAGATCTTCGCCGACGGCATCGCATCCGGCGCGATCAGCATCGAAGACATGTTCGACGAGACCTATGTCGAAATTCCAGGCTCCAATCCTGTGCAGTATCGCACAAAGATTCTCGGCTGGGCCGACCGCGTGCTGCCGGAATTCCAGGATGCATTTCTGGCAAAGGACAGCCGCATGGCATTTTGCGCGGCAATCGACCGCAATGGCTACCTGCCGGTGCATAACAGCATCTATTCAAAGCCGCAGCGCCCGGGCGATGTCGTCTGGAATACGGCCAACAGCCGCAATCGTCGCATCTTCAACGATCCGGCCGGGCTGGCCGCCGGCCGCAATACCCGCTCCTACCTGATCCAGAGCTATGCCCGCGACATGGGCAACGGCCAGACCGTGATGATGCGCGAGATCGACGTGCCGGTGCGTGTACAGGGCCGGCATTGGGGCGGATTCCGCACGGCGTACAAATTATGATTTGCGTTTGCACAGCTGGTTGCTATCTGACCCTGGCGCAGCCGCATGTTCCGTCTGTGCGTAGGTTTACAACCGAACCCGCCAAGACCTCCTAGCCGCCGCTGGTTCGGCCTTCCGCATTGTCATCTCCGCCGTATGAGCCGCCGCCATATCCGTATGGCGCGCTGTATCCGTATGGCGCGCGGTATCCATATGAACCGGGGCCGGTACCGAATCCGCGATAGACCATTCCCGGATCGCTTCCCTCATACCGCGCGTGAGAGGACATGATCCGTCGATGCTTGCTGGCAGCGCTATGCCCGTCTTTCGCCTGCGCGGTCCAGCTCGCAGTGCCGGCGATCAGTAAAGCGGCGCCCAACAGAATGAATTTATTCATCGCATTCTTCCCTGGTCAATGAGCCCCGCGACCTCAGATGCGCATGCTTGGCCCTCAAGGTAGCGCCAATCACGCGTAGTTGAATTTCGGCGGGTGGTACCCCGTCCTGCATGGATGGCGGCGGCTAGACTCATTGGGGCCATTCCCCCTCGCCGCGGGCCTGGAAGGCAGTGTCACACCGCTGACAATTGAGTCGGTCCATAACCGTGGACCCATTCGATGCCAGCGGAGCTGCCATGACCGAACATTCCTTCGACGACGCGCAAGCAATCCACGACCGCATTCGCGCAGAAATGCTGGACGGCTTCGACGAAGAACTCGAGCTCGAGATCGACGACGATCGTCTCGACGCCCTGACCAACGAAATGTCCGGCCACAGTCCGGCGGAGACCATCGAGCGGCGCCTCTATTTCAAGGAGCTGTTCCGTTTGCAGGGTGAGCTGGTGAAGCTGCAAAGCTGGGTGCAGCATAACAAGCTCAAGGTCGTGGTGATCTTTGAGGGCCGCGATTCCGCCGGCAAGGGCGGCGTCATCAAGCGCATCACCCAGCGGCTCAATCCCCGCGTCTGCCGCGTCGCTGCGCTTCCCGCGCCGAGCGAGCGCGAGCGCACGCAATGGTACTTCCAGCGTTACGTCTCGCACCTCCCCGCTGGCGGCGAGATCGTGCTGTTCGATCGTAGCTGGTACAATCGCGCAGGCGTCGAGCGCGTGATGGGATTCTGCACCGAGGATGACGTGGAGGAATTCTTCCGCTCGGTGCCGGAATTCGAACGCATGCTGGTGCGCTCGGGCATTATCCTGATCAAATACTGGTTCTCGATCACCGACGAAGCTCAGCATCTGCGCTTCTCGATGCGCATCGCCGATCCGCTGAAGCAGTGGAAGCTCAGCCCGATGGATGTCGAGGCGCGCACTCGCTGGGAGCACTACACCAAGGCCAAGGAAGCGATGCTCGAACATACGCATATTCCGGAAGCGCCGTGGCATGTGGTGCAGGCTGTCGACAAGAAGAAGGCGCGCCTGAATTGCATCGCGCATCTGCTCGAGCAGATCCCATATCAGGAGGTCGAGCACCCGCCGGTGACCCTGCCGGCCCGCGTCCGCAATCCCGACTATCACCGCACGCCGGTACCGGCCGAGATGTACGTGCCTGAGCGCTATTAAGCGCCGCGTGCAGCAGAGCTATCAGTTCGGCAATCATGCACAACGGCGCCGACTATTTTGTGGCCGGCGCCGTCGCCTCCGTACCTGGACCGATGCGCGCGACGAGGGCATCGGCGCGCTGTCTAATATTCCCGGGAAATTTCTCGCCGGTGCCGAGCCGGCTTTTCACGATCGAGGCCAGCTTGATAGCCTCCGCGATATGGCCGAGCGCATGCTCGGTCTCGGCCAGCGCGATCTGAAACCTGATGTTGTCGGGCTGGGCCTCGTAAGCCTTTCGCAACGGCCCGATAGCTTCATAGTTGCGGCCCTGGCGCTGCAGGTCTTCGCCATAATCGAGCTGCAGCATGGCGCTGTTCGGGATCATGGCGACGCCTGTCAGCAACGCCTCGCTCGCCTCCCTGTCACGCTTCGCGTCGCGGAATACCACCGCCAGCCGGCGATAGGCCACGATACTTCGCGCATTCTTGCCGAGCGCGGCCCGATGGGCGTCGATCGCTTCGTCCTTGCGGCCCATCGCATTCAGCACGAAGCCGAGGGAGTTGTAGCTGTTGTCGGAGTCCGGCGCGCGTTCGACGCCGCGCCGCACCGCCTCCAGCGCTTCCTCCGGCCGCTTCTGCGCCAGTAGCACGAAGGCCCTGGTGTATTCGGTCGCGGCGAATTCGGGATCCATGGCCCGCGCGCCCTCCGTCGCCTGCATCGCTTCGGCGATCTGGCCCCGGCCGAGGTAGATGTAGGTCCGCAAGTTCAAAGCGTATTTTTCCGCGTCCTTGTGGCCGCCTGCCAGGGCGACGGCAGTCAGGCGCATGGCGCTTTCCTCGTCGCCATACTCGCGAAAATAGATGCCCGCCGCGATTTCGGGATCGATGTGTTCCAGCAAGTTCAGCGCAGCCTTCCTGAAAAGATTCTCGGCGCCTTGCGCGGTTTCAACATCGATCAGCCCCTCGCGGCCAGGGGTCTGACGCAGACGAAGCCGCAACAGCTCCCTGCCGTCTTCATTGCGAGTGGTGATTTCACCGGAGATCTGAACGATCTTCTTTCCCAGCACCTTCTGGATCAGCGACTGGAACGACTTCAGGTCGATGTTTCCAGCCGGCGTTTCGATAGACGACAGAGCATCGATCAATTGCGTGTCACCAAGCGCAGTTTTGGGCTTCGCAGCATTGGAGGTGCGATTCAGGGCGGAGATTTCATCCAGCAGTCGCTGCGTTGCGGTCTCTGCCGTGTAGCCTGCGGCTTCCAGCGATTGCGGCACGCGCAGCGCGGTCATCACGATGCCGTTCTCGACCATCGCCTTGGAGACCACGATCACCGTCAGGACGATCGGCACAATAGTGACGAGGACGACGGCCAGCCCTTTGGCAAACATCACCAGCTCGGCAACCGTCCGCTCCCGGATCTGCGCTGCCAGATAGTCCCGGGTGCGGGCGTGAAGCCGGCGCTTTGCCTGCACGACCGGCCGGTCCGAAGCGGGAAGAGGTTGCTCGTGCTGAACCAGTCCTGATGACATCATATGGCCCCTGAATGAAATGAAGCGATAGGGCCGGAAGGCCCGCCGCGGCCATGCCGGGGCGGACCTTTTCGGAAGAGCTGCAACGAGAAATGCGTGAGCGAACCGCCGTCGGTGCAGCCTATCGAACCGAGCCGACGAGCTGTGCGGCAACCCTTTGGTGACCCGCGGCAGTGAGATGGATGTGATCACTCTGGGCCATGCCCGACTGCAATGCCGCTTTCACATATCCGTCGGCCTGAACCGTCTTGATGCCGCGCGCCTTCAGTTGCTGCTGGATGTTGGCGATGTTGGCCTGCCGCTGCGGCGGGGTGATGCCGCGACGGCCATCATTGCCACCGAACTGCAAGATGACCACCTTGGTTCCTTCAGGTACGCTGCTCGAGAGCCGCGACAGCATGCCTTGCGTGGTATCGCCAAATACGCCGGCATTCCTGACCTGAGTGCTCGAGCCCTTGGCCTTAAGCATGCGCTCCAGTTGCGCCGGATAGGCTTCTGAAGAACCGACGCCGTGCCCCTCGGTGTTGCTCGCGCCGAGGGCGACGACCTGCGCCGACGCGGACTGCATGACGCTCATGCCAGCGAGCAGCGTCGCGGCGAGGATCGCCGTTTTAAGTGATATCATGATTGTTCCCTCTGTCTGATCTGGACTGGATCGGCTCGATGCTCGGTGACCAACTTTGCAGCAAGCTGACAGAAGCAAGGAGGCACGGAACGACGTCACGTTCGTCCCCCAATTGGGTGAGTACGGCGTGGGACGTCGGGCCGTCAGGGAACCACGGCTAAGCCGCCGTCGACAGCTACCCGCGCGCACTGGTCCGAAGCCGGCGGTCGGACATGCGTCTAGGTCACCCAGAACTCCGGCACGGCCTGCGAGAGCCGGCCGCCCAGCCGCACCGGTGCGATGCGAGACGCAAGCCCTGTCTTGTCATCCGTCTCGACGGCGACGCCACTGAGCGTCGCCGGACCGAAGGCCGGTTCGAAGCGGCCGGAAGGAATGCCTGTGGTGAAACGACGTACCGGCTCTTCCTTCTGCATTCCGATCACAGAATCATAGTCGCCGGTCATGCCGGCATCGGTCATATAGGCCGTGCCGCCCGCTAGGATTTGGTGATCTGCCGTCGGCACATGCGTATGCGTGCCGACCACGAGGCTGACGCGGCCGTCGCAGAAATAGCCCATGCCCTGCTTCTCGCTCGAGGCTTCGCCGTGGAAGTCCACCACAATGGCATCGGCAGCCTCGACCAGCGGACAGGCATCGATCTCCTTGCCGACTGCGCTGAACGGATCGTTGAGCGGCTCCATGAAGACGCGGCCCATGGCGTTGATCACCAGCGCACGCGCGCCGTTCTTGGCGTCGATCAGCGCGGCGCCGCGGCCTGGCGTATGGCGCGGGAAATTCAGCGGACGGATCAGGCGCGGCGCACGCTCGATGAACACCAGCGCTTCCTTCTGATTCCAGGCGTGATTGCCGAGCGTCACCGCATCGGCGCCGGCATCTATGAGGTCGTTGTAGATCGTCTCGGTGATACCGAAGCCGCCGGCCGCGTTTTCGCCGTTGATGACGACGAGATCGAGCTTCCAGTCACGGATTAGGCCCGGCAGTCTGTCGAGGATCACCACGCGGCCGGTCTTGCCGACGACGTCGCCAATGAAAAGAATACGCAAGTCAGATGCTCCGAAAATCGATCGTCCGGGTCTCGGTTACCACATAATCCAGCGCCACGTCGTGCGGCTGCATCGGAATAGCCTCGATTTCCTGGGTGTCGAAGGCCACGCCCACGGAGATGAATGGCTTGATGGCGTGCAGTTGCGCGAAGGTGCGGTCATAATGCCCCGCGCCATAGCCAATGCGGTGGCCGGCGCGGTCGAAGGCCGCGAGTGGCACCAGCAGGATATCGGGGATCAGTCGTGGCGCCTCCGGTGCCGGTTCCGGAATGCCAAGCGAGCCGCGCACTAGCACATCGCTCGGGCTCCAGAGCCGGAACATCAACGGCTCATCACGGGCGACGATCGCCGGGAGCGCCAGCCGCACACCTCGGGCGGCGAGACGCTGCATCAGCGGGATCGGATCGATCTCGCTGCGGATGGGGGAATAGCCGGCGACGATGCCGCCGTCCCTGACGGGGAAAGGCAGCCCCCGCGCTGCGATGGCCTGCGCTGCAGCCGATCTTTCAGCCTCGCTCAGCGCCGTGCGGCGTGCCAGCGCGGCGATGCGGAGCTCAATCTTTGTCGGAGTGGGCGGCGTGTCGGACATGCCGCAGGATATGCTGTCCCCAGAGCCTGCGGAAGCGCAGGACCGGTTTTCACCAGCATCTTCGTCTCGAGAGGTTAAGAGGCGCGGCAAAAGCCACGCAAACGGCCAGAGCCGTCACAAAAGTAAAAGCGCGAAGCCACGATGGCCGTTGAAGCACTCGATCCCGGAGCACCTACGAAAGTAGGTGGGCACCATGTGACCAGATCCACGGACCTGGTCAGGGACAGTTCCCTGAAGGATCGATAAGGCCCCGGGGATATATGGCTCCTGACGCGCGACGCAGCCTCGCCTGCACAATGTAGGGGTTATCGAGCGGATGCGCCAGTGCCCGCTTGGCACCGAAGCCTGCGTTATCCAATAGCAACGCCGCCGCCGATGGTGCGGTTGAGCACCTGGGTGGTCTTCTCGATCCGCTCGGCCGCTGCATTCAGCGCCGCGGCAACTGCCGTCTGCGTCGCCCGTGCGCGGTCCGCAGCGACAACCCGGACATCGCGCAACGCTGTGAGCTCTTCCTGCAAGGCGCGGATCTGCTGATTGGCATCGACCAGTTCGTCGGCAATGGTCAGCGCCGCCATCACCGTCAACCGTGCATCGCCGATCTCGCCGAATTTGCCGCGCAGGTTTTCCACACGGGATTCAAGACTCTCCGCCAATCGCAGCAGCCGGGTTTCCTGACCCTCCTCGCAGGCCATGCGGTATTGCCGGCCATTGATGGTGACATTGACGTGGCTCATCTCGCTTCACTCATGCGCATTGTCCGCAGCCAGCACTGCGCGGATGGTGCCGATGGCGGTATCGAGCTTGTCGGCGATGTCGCGATTGGCGCGCTCCAGCCGCCGCGATTTCACCAGCGTGCCATCGAGCTCATCCGCCAGGCGAGACCGGTCGGCGCCCAGCGCCTGAATGCGGGTGGCCAGTTCATCCTCGTCGCGATCCGCTTCATGGCGGCGCTCCACGGCGCTTTCCAGAGCATCCAGCGCCGCCATCAACCGCCGCGTGGCGGCGTCGATCTCGGCCGCGCCATTACTGGCGGGATCGGAGGCAGAGAGATGGGCGGGACGTTCGACCATACTGGGTTACGCGGACCTTGGATGTGATGCGACCGGAGCTCAAAAACCACGGCTCCGCAAGCCTTTAGGCCCTGAAACTTAGGTTGCAAGCGAGCCGGACGCAACAAAGCTTAAAAGCTATGCACCGCAAAGCCGACAAAAACCGCCGGTATATATCCACAGACCAGAACTGTTCGGGAGACCTTGGACTCCCAGGAACCCAGATGCTATCCACCAGTTTCTCCTAAGCGATCCCAACATCTCGCTGCAGACCGCCCCTCTTGCGGACGCGAAATATTCCATTCCCTTCAATTTAGACGGAAACCGACATGGCGCAGGTTGATCACTCGAAAATGGCCAACGCGATTCGTGCCCTCGCCATGGATGGCGTGGAAAAGGCCAAATCCGGTCACCCTGGGCTACCGATGGGCGCCGCCGATATCGCCACCGTGCTGTTCACACAGTTCCTCAAATTCGACGCCGCCGATCCGCAGTGGCCGGATCGCGATCGCTTCATTCTCTCGGCCGGTCACGGCTCGATGCTGCTCTATGCCCTGCTCTATCTGACGGGCAACAAGGAGATGACGCTCGATCAGCTGAAGAACTTCCGCCAGCTGCATTCGAAGACCCCCGGCCATCCCGAGAATTTCCACACTTCCGGCGTCGAGACCACCACCGGTCCACTCGGCCAGGGCGTCGCGACTGCAGTCGGTTTCGCGCTCGCGGAGCGCATGCTCGCCGCTGAATATGGCGATGTGGTCGATCACTACACTTACGTGCTGTGCTCCGATGGCGACCTGATGGAAGGCATCAGCCATGAAGCAATGGCCCTCGCCGGGCATCTCAAGCTGTCGAAGCTGATCTTCCTGTATGACGACAATGGCATCTCCATCGACGGCCCGCTGTCGCTCGCGGACAGTGTCGATCAGGTCGCGCGCTTCAAGGCCCACGGCTGGAATGCCGTGCATGTCGATGGCCACGACCAGGTCGCCATCGCTGCCGCCATCAAGCAGGCGCAGGCATCCGACCGTCCGTCGATGATCGCCTGCAAGACCACCATCGGCTTTGGTGCACCAACCCGGGCCGGCACCTCGAAGGCCCACGGCGAACCGCTCGGAGCAGAAGAACTCGCAGGCGCCAAGAAGGCACTGGGCTGGGATTACGGCCCGTTCGAAGTGCCCGATGACATCCTGCAGGCTTGGCGCAATGTCGGCAAGCAGGGCGCGTCGGCGCATGCGGACTGGCAGAAGCGCTTCGATGCGCTTCCGGACGACCAGCGCAGCGAATTCATCCGCCGCAACGATCATGTTCGACCGGCAGCCATGGCCGACGCGATCCGCGCGTTAAAGAAGAAGCTGATCGCCGAGCCGCAGACCGTTGCGACCCGCAAGGCCAGCGAACTCGCGCTGGAAGCACTGGTCCAGGTCGTGCCGGAAATGGTGATCGGCTCCGCCGATCTCACGCCGTCGAACAACACCCGCACCAAGCACGCCATTGAGGTGAAGCCCGGCGACTTCAAGGGCCGCTACATCCATTACGGCATCCGCGAAATGGGCATGGCCGCAGCCATGAACGGCATCGCGCTGCATGGCGGCTTCATTCCTGCCGGCGCGACCTTCATGTGCTTTACCGACTATGCGCGACCGGCGATGCGCATCTCGGCGCTGGCCCAGATCCCGGTCATCTACATCATGACCCATGACTCGATCGGTCTCGGCGAAGACGGCCCGACCCATCAGCCGGTGGAGCATTTGGCCGCGATGCGCGCGATGCCGAACATGCGGGTGTTCCGCCCGGCGGATACGGTCGAGACTGCCGAATGCTGGCAGCTCGCGATGGAGAAGACCAACGGTCCGACCATGCTGGCGCTGTCGCGCCAGAACCTGACGCCGGTGCGCACCACGCATCATGACGACAATCTCTGCGCCGCCGGCGGCTATGAGCTGATCGCGGCCAAGGGTAAGGCCGCCGTGTCGATTTTCGCTTCCGGCTCGGAAGTCGAGATCGCCGTCGCTGCCCAGAAGCAGCTTGCCGACAAGGGCATCGCGACGCGGGTGGTGTCGGTGCCTTCGCTCGAACTGCTGCTGGAGCAGCCCGAAGAGCGCCTGAAGGCGATCATCGGCGACGCGCCAATCAAGATCGCCGTCGAAGCCGCGGTCCGGTTCGGCTGGGATGCCGTGATCGGCCACGACGGCACCTTCATCGGCATGAAGGGCTTCGGCTCGAGCGCGCCGGCGAAAGAATTGTACAAGCTGTTCGGTATCACCGCCGAAGCCGTCGTGGAGGCCGCGACCCGCAAGCACAACGCGGCTTAACTCTATTGGAACGCTGGTAATTTGACACATTGCACCAGCGTTCCATTCAGGGCATGAAACGCCCGTCACACGTCACTATATGAAGGCCCTCACGCGAGGTTTGAGCCTATTAAAAGGGAGAAGTTGAATGGCAGTCCGGGTTTCGATCAACGGTTTTGGCCGCATCGGCCGCAACGTCCTGCGGGCGATCTACGAGTCCAAGCGCACCGACATCGAAGTCGTCGCCATCAACGATCTCGGCCCGGTTGAAACCAACGCCCATCTGCTGCGCTTCGACAGCGTGCATGGCCGCTTCCCCGGCGAAGTTACCGTGGATGGCGACAGCATCCAGCTCGGCAACGGCAACAAGATCAAGGTCACCGCAGTGCGCGATCCGAACACGCTGCCGTGGAAGGATCTCGGTATCGACATCGCGCTCGAATGCACGGGAATCTTCAGCGCCAAGGCGAAGGCCTCCTCGCATCTGACCGCTGGCGCCAAGCGCGTGCTGGTCTCGGCACCGTCGGACGGCGCTGACGCAACGATCGTCTACGGCGTCAACCACAAGACACTCACCAAGGAGCATCTAGTCGTCTCCAACGGCTCGTGCACGACCAATTGCCTCGCGCCGGTCGCCAAGGTGCTGAACGAAACTGTCGGCATCGAGACCGGCTTCATGACCACGATCCACGCTTACACCGGCGACCAGCCGACGCTGGACACGCTGCACAGCGATCTCTATCGCGGCCGTGCGGCTGCGATGTCGATGATCCCGACCTCGACCGGCGCTGCGAAGGCCATCGGCCT
This sequence comes from Tardiphaga sp., assembly GCF_041424195.1. NCBI lineage: Bacteria > Pseudomonadati > Pseudomonadota > Alphaproteobacteria > Hyphomicrobiales > Nitrobacteraceae > Tardiphaga > Tardiphaga sp. The sequence goes on from NZ_JBGMOE010000190.1 coordinate 120,789, forward strand.
CGTGATGCCCGAACTTGCCGGCAAGCTCGACGGCGTTTCGATCCGCGTGCCGACCCCGAACGTTTCGGTGGTCGATCTCAAGATCATCGCCAAGAAGTCGACCACCAAGGAAGAGATCAACGAAGCCATCAAGAAGGCTGCCGCCGGCGAACTGAAGGGTGTCCTTGGCACCACCAGCCATCCGAACGTCTCGATCGACTTCAACCACGACCCGCATTCGTCGACCTTCGCCTTCGACCAGACCAAGGTGCAGAACGGCACGCTGGTGCGCGTGCTCTCCTGGTACGACAACGAATGGGGCTTCTCCAACCGCATGGCCGACACAGCCGTTGCGATGGGCAAGCTGCTGTAAGCAGAGCGACTGCTCATGGTTCGAAGCGCGCGCCTTCTGGCGCGCTCCTCGCCATGAGGGATTTAGTTTCATCACGGAACTCCACCTCATCCTGAGGAGCCGCGCTTTGGCGCGGCGCCTCGAAGGATGCCGCCAACTGACCGAGCCAGCCATGACCAATTCTTTCCGCACCCTCGACGACGTCGATGTGAAGGGCAAACGCGTTCTCGTGCGCGTCGACCTCAATGTCCCCATGGACAACGGAAAGGTCACGGACGCGACGAGGCTCGAGCGCATCGCGCCGACCGTCACCGAAATCTCCGACAAGGGTGGCAAGGTCATACTGCTCGCGCATTTCGGTCGCCCCAAGGGCCGCGATGCCAAGGACTCCTTGAAGCCGGTTGCTGAAGCACTCGCGCTTGTCATCAAGAAGCCGGTCGCCTTTGCCGACGACTGCGTCGGTGACGTCGCTGCCAGGGCCGTTGGCGCGATGAAAGACGGCGACGTTCTCTGCCTTGAGAACACGCGCTTCCATTCCGCTGAGCAGAAGAACGATCCGGCTTTCGTCGCCGAACTCGCCAAGCTCGGCGATATCTGGGTCAATGACGCATTCTCGGCGGCGCATCGCGCCCACGCCTCCACCGAGGGGCTCGGCCACAAGCTGCCCGCTTATGCCGGCCGCACCATGCAGGCCGAACTCGATGCGCTCGGCAAGGCGCTGGACGCGCCGACCAAGCCGGTGATCGCCATCGTCGGCGGCGCCAAGGTGTCCTCGAAGATCGACCTGCTTGAAAACCTCGTCACCAAGGTCGATGCACTTGTCATCGGCGGCGGCATGGCCAACACCTTCCTGCATGCGCAGGGTGTCAACGTCGGCAAGTCGCTGTGCGAGAAAGATCTCGCCGCCACTGCGCTGCGGATCATCGACAAGGCCGAAGCCTCCGGCTGCGCCATCATCCTGCCGGTGGATGCCGTCGTCGCATTCCACTTCGCCGCCAACACCCCGTCACACGCTTACGGTCTCGATGCGATCCCCGATGAGGGCATGATCCTCGATGTCGGCCCGCAGTCGATCGAACGCATCAACGCGGCGATCGACGATGCCGCCACGCTAGTCTGGAATGGCCCGGTGGGTGCGTTTGAAATGACACCGTTCGACCGCGGCACGGTTGCCGGCGCCAAACACGCCGCGGCGCGTACCAAGGCGAAGAAGCTGATTTCAGTCGCCGGCGGCGGCGACACGGTGGCTGCGCTCAATCACGCCGGGGTCGCCGATGACTTCTCCTATATCTCGACGGCGGGCGGTGCCTTCCTCGAATGGATGGAAGGCAAGCCGCTGCCGGGTGTCGAAGTACTGAAGAAGTAGCAGCGGTACATTTTTGCCCGCAAGACTTGTGGGCGCGGCGATGTTTACGGTATGTTCTTTCCATGAGCGAAGACGTGCCAACAGCGATGTTCGAGATCCTGAAGAAAATTCAGGGTGACATTGCCGCCGTACGTGCGGACGTTGGCGATTTCAAGCGTGAGAACCGCGTCGAGCATGAGCGAATGGAAACGCTCATCCGCAAACAACGCCGTGACGGCGCTGCGGTGCTGGTCTTGATGCGGTCGGCGGCCGGTGATTTTGAGGAACGGCTCGCAGCCGTCGAGCAGCAGATCGCATTGCTTGACGCTCGTGAGCACTGACGCTTCGGAAATTCCATTTGCTGGAACGCTGGGCCACCACGGCGATTAACGTTGGCTGTATGTGCGACTGATGGCGTCTTGGATTCGCCGCCTCCTCGCGCTAAGAGCCATATATCCCTCGGCGCGGCGTTTGCGCCTGTCCCCATTTTACAAGGAGCTCCCCGCATGGCCCGTATTACGTTGCGTCAACTGCTCGATCACGCAGCAGAACACGATTACGGAGTGCCGGCCTTCAACATCAACAATATGGAACAGGCGCTGGCGATCATGGAGGCTGCATCCGGTGTCGATGCGCCGGTGATTATCCAGGCCTCCCGCGGTGCGCGCTCCTACGCCAACGACATCATGCTCAAGCACATGATGGACGCGGTTACTGAAATCTATCCGCACATTCCCGTTTGCGTGCATCTCGACCACGGCAACGAAGCCGCAACCTGCATGACCGCGATCCAGGCCGGTTTCACCTCGGTGATGATGGATGGCTCCCTGAAGGCAGACGGCAAGACGGCGGCGGACTGGGACTACAATGTCGGCGTGACCAAGACCGTCACCGACATGGCCCATCTCGGCGGCATCTCGGTGGAAGGCGAACTCGGCGTGCTCGGCTCGCTGGAGAGCGGCATGGGCGAAGCTGAAGACGGCCACGGCGCCGAAGGCCAACTCAGCCATGACCAGTTGCTGACCAATCCCGATGAGGCCGTGAAGTTCGTCAAGGAGACCCAGGTCGACGCGCTGGCGATCGCCATGGGCACCTCGCACGGCGCCTACAAGTTCACCCGCAAGCCCGATGGCGACATCCTCGCCATGAACGTGATCGAGGAAATCCACCGCAAGCTGCCGAACACGCATCTGGTGATGCACGGCTCGTCCTCGGTGCCGCAGGAGCTGCAGGATATCATCAACAAATTCGGCGGCCAGATGAAGCCGACCTGGGGCGTGCCGGTGTCGGAAATCCAGCGCGGCATCAAGCACGGCGTGCGCAAGATCAACATCGACACCGACAACCGCATGGCCATGACCGGCCAGATCCGCAAGGTGCTGAGCGAAAACCCCAGCGAATTCGACCCGCGCAAGTATCTGAAGCCGGCGATGGAAGCGATGGTGAAGCTCTGCAAGCAGCGCCTGCAGGAATTCAATACCGCCGGCCAGGCCAGCAAGTTCAAGAAGGTGCTGACCACAGCCGAAATGGCCAAGCGTTACGCCTCGGGCGAGCTGAACGCCAAGATCGCCTGAGCCCAAACTGCCAATTGACTGCCGGTCAGCCTGCCATACAGCATATGGAGGCTGATTTTTTTGCCGAAATCGGATGCGAATGAGCCCATTAGGCTGCCATATGCTCGGATTTTGCCCGAGAACCGTCTAGATTGGCCTGCAGGACTAGCCCGCTCAGGACACGCCCATGAACCTCGCCGAACTCAACAAGATCGCCCGCGCCATGACCGCGCCGGGCAAGGGCCTGCTTGCCGCAGATGAATCCGGCGGCACGATCAAGAAGCGCTTCGATGCGATCGGGGTCGAGTCCACCGAGGACAGCCGCCGCGACTATCGCGAGATGCTGTTTCGCTCGCGCGAGGCCATGAGCAGCTACATTTCCGGCGTGATCCTCTACGACGAGACCATCTGGCAAAACGCCAAGGACGGCACGCCGCTGGTGCGGCTGATCGAGGAAGCCGGCGCCATTCCTGGCATCAAGGTCGATGAAGGCACACAGGCATTGCCGAACTGCCCCGGTGAGTTGATCACAGCCGGTCTCGACAAGCTCGCCGAGCGTCTCGCCAAATATTACGACCGCGGCGCACGCTTTGCGAAATGGCGCGCGGTGATCGATATCGGTGCCGGCATTCCCTCGATGACAGCCATCTCCGTGAACGCACACGCCCTCGCCCGCTATGCCGCACTGTGCCAGGCGGCGCAGATCGTGCCGATCGTCGAGCCGGAAGTGCTGATGGACGGCGATCACGATATCGACCGCTGCGTCGAGGTCACGCAGCGCGTGCTCAACAAGACGTTTCAGGAATTGCGGCTCCAGCGCGTCGCACTGGAAGGCATGATCCTGAAGCCCAACATGGCAGTCTCGGGCAAGAAATCGAAGACCCAGGCTGGCGTGGCCGAGGTCGCGGAGAAGACCGTGCGCATGCTCAAAAACTGCGTGCCTGCTTCCGTGCCCGGCATTGCGTTCCTCTCCGGCGGCCAGTCAGACAAAGACGCCACCGCACATCTCGACGCCATGAACAGGATCGGCGGCCTGCCCTGGGCGCTCACTTTCTCCTATGGTCGTGCGCTTCAGGCCGCGCCGCAAAAGGCCTGGTCCGGTAAATCCGACAATGTGCCCGTTGGTCAGCAGGCCTTCACCCATCGTGCACACATGAATTCACTCGCCAGCAAGGGCGAGTGGACACCCGATCAAGAACAGAAGGCGCTATAGTCTTGGCTTCCAAACCCGTTCCGCCGCCGCCGATGCCGCGCCTCTATCTCGCGACGGCTGTCGTCGAAGATCCGTCAACGCTGGCGGCCAGCCTTCCCGCTCTCTTGGGCAAGGCGGATGTCGCCGCCGTGCTGGTGCGACTGGCCACCACCGACCAGCGCACCATGATCACGCGCATCAAAGCGCTGGCGCCGGTCATCCAGAACGTGGGCGCGGCGATGCTGGTCGAAGGCAATGTCGAACTCGTCGCGCGCGGCGGCGCCGATGGGGCCCATCTGCCCGGTCTCGCCCCCCTGCAGGACGCACTCCCCTCGCTGAAACCGGATCGCATCGCCGGCTGCGGTGGACTATCGACACGCCACAACGCGATGGCTGCAGGCGAAGCCGGTGCCGACTACGTGCTGTTCGGCGAGCCCGACCCGAAGGGCCAGCGCCCATCGACTGACGCCATTGTCGAGCGCCTGCAGTGGTGGGCGGAATTGTTCGAACCGCCTTGCGTGGGCTTCGCTACGACACTCGACGAAGCCAGGGAATTCGCAGCCGCCGGCGCCGACTTCGTGCTGGTCGGCGACGTCATCTGGAACGACGCACGCGGTGCTGCTGCGGCCTTGATGGACGCAGAGAAGGCGATCCAGCAGGGATACGCGGCGCTCGTCTCGGGGCAGCCCAGAGTCGAACAGGAATAACGCGGGAATGAAAGTTCTGCGTTCCCTCACTGTGATTGCCGGCTGCGTTGTCTGGGCGGCCTGCGCGTCCGCGCAGATCTCGCTGACGCCGCCGGGCGTGCAGACGCCGCCACCGGCTGCAAGCAAGCCCGCGCCAAAGAAAGCGCCGGCACCGACGAAAGCACCGACAGCAGCGAAGAAAGCTCCTGCGCCGCCTGCTGACAAGTCCGCGCAACCCGCAGAAGCTGCACCAACCGACCCCAATGCCGATCTGGTCTATGGCGCCTATCAGCGCGGTCAGTACAAGACCGCATTCGAACTCGCGAGCAAGCGCGCGCAGGAGAACAACGATCCGAAGGCGATGACCATGCTCGGCGAACTCTACGCCAACGCACTCGGCGTCAAACGCGATTACGCCAAGGCTGCTGAATGGTATCAACGCGCGTCGGAGCGCGGCGACCGCGAGGCCATGTTCGCGCTGGCGATGCTGCGGCTATCGGATCGCGGCAATGTCGGCAAACGCGACGAGGCTGTGAAACTGCTGGCGTCCTCGGCCAAGCTTGGCAATCCCAAGGCCGCCTACAATCTGGCGCTGCTCTATCTCGACGGACAGACGCTGCCGCAGGACGTCAAGCGTTCGGCCGAATTGCTCCGCGTCGCCGCCGATGCCGGCAACCCCGAAGCGCAATACGCACTGGCGACCTTCTACAAGGAGGGCACCGGCGTCGAGAAGAGCATGGACAAGGCGGTCCGCCTGCTCCAGGCGGCGGCGCTGGCCGACAATGTCGATGCCGAGGTCGAATATGCCATTGCGCTCTATAACGGCACCGGAACCCCCAAGAACGAGGCTGCGGCCATCGCCCTGCTTCGCAAGGCCTCCAAACAGAATAGCCCGATTGCCCAGAATCGCCTCGCCCGGGTGCTGGCGCTCCGCACCAATACCGACGACCGACTGGAAGGCCTGAAATGGCACATCGTGGCCAAAACTGCCGGAAAGGGCGACCTGATGCTCGACGAGCTTCTGGCCCAGGCCACCCCCGAGGAAAAGACCAAGGCCCAGGAAGCCGCCAAGAAGTGGCTGGGCACGACCCAGAAATGACCCCTGTAGCGATCTTGCCTTGACGGGATGCCGCCCGCAGGGCACCCATCGCCCCAGCAACCCCCAATCAGACCTGCCGTCAGGTCGTCGTGAGACGAACGCATGATCAATTCAGCCCTTATGAACGTGATGGTGAAAGCCGCACGCCGCGCCGGCCGCAGCCTGAAGCGCGACCTCGGCGAGATCGAGAACCTGCAGGTCTCGATGAAGGGTCCGGCGAATTTCGTCAGCCTCGCCGACAAGCGGGCCGAGGAAATGCTCTATACCGACCTCAACAAGGCCCGCCCGGGCTATGGCTTCCTCGGCGAGGAAGGTGGCAGCCGCGACGGCACCGACAAGAGCCACACCTGGATCGTCGATCCGCTCGATGGCACCACCAACTTTTTGCACGGCATCCCGCAATTCGCGGTCTCCATCGGTCTGGCGCGCGAAGGTCAGGTCATCGCCGGCCTGATCTACAATCCGGCCAATGACGAACTCTACATGGCCGAAAAGGGTTCGGGCGCGTTCCTCAATGACACCCGCCTGCGTGTCGCCGGACGCAAACAACTCAACGAATGCGTCATCGCCTGCGGCCTGCCGCATATCGGCCGGGGCGACCATGAGCTCTCGCGCATGGAAATGAGCGCATTGCAGCCCAAGGTCGCCGGCCTGCGCCGCTTCGGTGCAGCCTCGCTCGATCTGGCCTTCGTCGCAGCGGGCCGCCTCGATGGCTATTGGGAGCGCAACCTGCAGCCGTGGGACGTCGCTGCGGGCCTGATCCTGATCAAGGAAGCCGGCGGCACCGTTGGCGATATCAATGGCGGCGATGTGCTGACGACCGGCAACGTCGTCGCCGGCAACGAATTCGTGCACGGCGCGCTGACGAAGATTCTGCGGCCGCTGTCGAAGTAAGATTGATCGCTCGAATAGAAAAAGCCCGGATAGCGTTGCGCCATCCGGGCTTTTTGTTTGATTGCCTTAGCTGTGCAACACGGACGGCGATGCGGCCGGCTCGTCCTGCTTTGTCTCTTCCGCCTTCGGCGCCTTGTCGGGCGAGAACAGGCGCTGCACCGACACGAAGAACACTGGCACCATGAGAAGTGCCAGGATCACCACCGCGATCATGCCGCCGGTCACCGACGTACCAAGCGCCTGCTGGCTGGCACCGCCGGCCCCCGATGCGACGACCATCGGCAATACACCGCAGATAAAGGCGAGACCGGTCATCACGATCGGGCGGAAGCGCAGGAAGCAGGCTTCCATCGTGGCATCCACCAGCGACTTGCCGTGCGCGCGCAGGTCCTTGGCGAATTCGATAATCAGAATCGCATTCTTGGCCGCGAGACCGATGATCGTAATCAGACCCACCGTGAAGTAGACGTCGTTCGGCAGGCCGCGCAAATTCGCCGCCAGCACGGCGCCGACAATGCCGAGCGGCACCGTCATCAGCACGGCCACCGGAATCGTCCAGCTCTCATAAAGCGCTGCCAGCACCAGGAACACCACCAGCGCCGACAGCGCGAGCAGGAACGGCGCCTGCGAGCCGGACAGTTTTTCCTGCAATGACTGGCCGGTCCATTCGAAGCCGAAACCGCGCGGCAGCAGGCCAGCCAGACGCTCCATCTCCTTGATGGCATCGCCCGAGGTGAAGCCGGGCCGTGCTTCGCCGGAGATTCGCACTGCCGGATAGAAGTTGAAGCCGGTGATCTGGGTCGGCCCCTTTGCCCATTCCACGGTGGCAAAGGACGAGAACGGCACCAGCTGTCCGCGGCTGTTCTTGACGTTGTAGTTCAGGATGTCTGTGGCGTTCATCCGGTTGGCGGCCTCCGACTGGACCACGACGCGCTGCATGCGGCCGCGATTCGGGAAGTCGTTGATGTAGTTCGAGCCGAGATTGGTCGAGATCGTGCTGTTGATGTCCTCGAAAGTGACGCCGAAGGCGCCTGCCTTTTCGCGGTCGATCATCAGGTTGACCAATGGCGCCGGCGGCAGGCCTTCGACAAACACCTTCTGCAGCACCGGGCTGGCATTGGCGTCCGCGACCAGCTTGTCGGACGCGGCATTGAGCGCGATGAAGCCCTTCTGGCCACGGTCCTGCAGGCGGAAGCTGAAGCCCGACGAATTGCCGAGATTGTCGATCGGCGGCGGCTGCAAGGCAGAGATCTTGGCATCGCGGATCGACGACAGGCTCTTGTTGATATCATCGACGAGTGCCGCCGCGGAGTCCTTCGGCGGACGCTCCGACCAGTCCTTCAGGGTGATAAAGGCCTGCGCGGTGTTCATGCCCTGGCCGAGGAAGCTGAAGCCGGTCAGGAACACGACGCTCTCGATGCCGGAACGCTTCTTCAGATAGTCCTCGACCTTCTCGATGGCACTTTCTGTGCGGGCGAACGAGGAATCCGACGGCGTCTGCACGTCAGTGGTGATGAAGCCCTGATCGTCGATCGGCAAAAAGCCGCCGGGCATCCGCATGAAGCCCCAGGTCAATCCCACCAGCAGCGCGACATAGACGATCAGCAAACGTCCGGTGCGCTTGATCGACCAGCCCACCGTCTTCGAATAGCCGTCGCGGGTGGCGTCGAGCTTGCGGTTAAACCAGCCGAACAGGCCCTTCCTGGCATGGCCGTGTCCTTCCTTGACGGGCTTCAGGAAGGTCGCGCACAGCGCCGGCGTCAGCGAGAGCGCCAGCAATGCGGAGAATGCAATGGAGGCGACCATGGTGACGGAGAACTGGCGGTAGATAATGCCGACCGAGCCCGGGAAGAACGCCATCGGCACGAACACGCCGATCATGACCAGCGTGACACCGATGATGGCACCGGAGATCTGGCCCATCGCCTTCCTGGTGGCTTCCTTCGGCGGAAGGCCCTCCTCGCTCATGATGCGCTCGACGTTCTCGACCACGACGATGGCGTCGTCGACGAGGATGCCGACGGCCAGCACCATGCCGAACATGGTCAGCATGTTGATGGAATAGCCGGCCAGCAACAACATCGTGCAGGTGCCGAGCAACGCGATGGGCACGACGATGGTCGGGATCAGCGTGTAGCGGAAGTTCTGCAGGAAGAGGAACATCACGATGAAAACGAGGACGACAGCCTCGATCAGCGTCATCACCACCTTCATGATCGACGCTTCGACCACCGGCGTGACGTTGTACGGAATGTCATAGGCAATGTTGGCCGGGAAGAAGTTCGACAACTCCTTCATCTTGGCTTCGATCGCGGACGCCGTCGCCAGCGCGTTGCCCGTCGGAGACATCAGCACCGACAGGCCGGCCGTCGGCTGACCATTCAGGCGGGTGGTGAACTGGTAGCTGAGGCCGCCGATCTCTATACGGGCGACGTCTCGCAGCCGCACGGTTGATCCGTCGGCGTTGGCGCGTAGCACGATGGCGCCGAATTCTTCCGGGGTGGAGAGCTGGCCTTTGACGAGCACCAGCGAGGAGGTCTTGGTGGTCGCGGTCGACGGCTCGGCGCCAACACTGCCGGAGGCGACCTGGGCGTTTTGCGCGGTGATCGCCTTGTTCGCGTCGTCGGACGTCAGGTTATAGCCAACGAGCTTGGCGGGATCGACCCAGACGCGCAGCGAGCGCTCGGTGGAATACAGCGAGGCACGGCCGACGCCGGGAATACGACGAATTTCACCAAGGATGTTGCGGATCATGAAGTCGCCGAGGCCGACTTCGTCGAGACTGTTATCAGTGGAGCGCAACGTGATGATGTTCAGCACCGCGGCAGACGCTTCCTCGACCAAGATGCCCTGCTGGATCACGGCACGCGGCAGACGCGCTTCCACGCGCTTCAGGCGGTTCTGCACTTCGACCGAGGCCTGGCTGGTATCGGTGCCGGGCTGGAAGTTCGCGATGATTTCGACGGCGCCGAGCGAGTCGCTGGTCGATTCAAAGTTCAGGATGCCAGCAGCACCATTGAGTTCTTCCTCAATCAGCCGCGTAACGCTGTTGTAGAGGTTCTCGGGCGACGCACCGGGATAGCTGGTCGAAATCGAAATCGATGGCGGCGCGATGATCGGATACTGCGCAATGGGCAGCTGCGGAATCGCGATCGCGCCGAAAAGACAAATGAAAAGCGCAACGACCCAGGCGAAAATCGGCCTGTCGATGAAAAAATTAGCCATTTCGATTTACTCAGGGACGGGCTTGAGTGGTTTTCTGCCCCTCGGGCAGAGGGCCCGCAGCAGCAGTCGCGTCAGTCCACGCCATCGGCTTCACCTTGTCGCCGGCAGCGAACTTCTGGAACCCCTCGACCACGACGCGCTCACCGCCCTTGAGACCTTCGGTCACGAACCACTGGCCGTCCTGCACGGCGCCGGTGCGCACCATCTGAACGGCGACACGACCGTCATCCTTGACGACGAACACTTCGGCGCCGCCACCACCATTGCGCTGGACTGCCTGCTGCGGAACCGCGATGGCATCGATGTCGATACCCTGCTCGATCTGCACGCGGACATACATGCCGGGCAATAGCTCGCGCTTCGGATTCGGGAATTCGCCACGCAGCGTCACCTGACCCGTGAAGGTATCGACCTTGGCTTCCGAGAACAGCAATCTGCCGGGATGCGAATAGATCGTACCGTCGTCCAACACGAGGCGCACCTTGGCGGTGTCGGGCGCAATCCGCTCGAGATCGCCCGTCTCGAATGCGCGGCGCAGATTGTTGAGCTCTGACACCGACTGAGTGAAGTCGGCATAGATCGGATCGAGCTGCTGGATGGTCGCCAGGTTAGTATTGTCGTTCTGCACCACCAGCGCGCCTTCGGTCACCAGCGCGGCACCTACAATACCGTCGATCGGCGCGCGAACGGTCGCGTAGTCCAGATTCAAACGCGCGCGCGCGACGTCGGCCTTCTTGGCCGCGATCTCGGCTTCGGCCTGACGCATCGCACCGAAAGCCTTTTCGTTCTCGGCTTCCGACACAGCCTTCTGCTGAGCAAGGGTAGCGATACGCCTGGATTGCTGCAATGCCTGTTCGAACGCCGCTTGCGCCTTCGCGAGCGCAGCCTGATTGGACTGCAGTTCCACTTCGAACGGCTTCGGATCGATTCGATAAAGCGTATCGCCGGCCTTCACTTCGGTACCTTGATGGAATGTACGCTCGATAACGATCCCCGACACACGGGCTCGCACGTCTGCGACTCGGGTGGGCGCAATGCGGCCGGGCAATTCGCGAATGATCGCGCGCAACTGTGGCTTCACGGAAATCACGCTGACTTCGGGCTCGGGAGCTTGTGCAGACGTCGACGCCACGGCATCCTTCGGTTCGTTGCATCCGGCGAGCACGGGTGCGAGTCCCGCCAGCAGAAGCACGAAGCCTGCAGAGCGTGCGTTCAAGGTCGTCATTTAATTTGGTACCCTAAGTTGCCTATTCGGACATACATCGACGGATACGCCGGACCTGTGAGGTCATCGTGCGCGTAGCCGGATTCATCGAACCTGTTTGATGGCTCAGAATAAAAACCGCAGTGCTGCGGCGCAATGCATATCGAGGCGGCGCATTGCCACACGGCCTATCGCATTGAACTCGCAGCAGCTTTCAAGTCTCACGCGAACGTGAATCGGGCGGAACCGGCGATAACTCAGTTAACGGCGGTCATTCGGTAGTGACTCACCCCCACTCGCTTGCGGCGGCATAGTCAAACAAGCGAGGAAGAACCAGCGCCAGCGCCGCATCCGCAATGCGGCGGCGCGTCCATAGACCGGACGCAGGATGCTTTCGATCTCGTCGCGAGAGCGATCAAAGTTGTCGAGCCGATCATTCGCCGGAGCTGCGATACGTGCCGCACCAGCACCACTCTATCTCGACAGCGAGTATGCCTGCCTATTGCCGGATGAGATAGCGATGCGTGAAGATGTGCATGAAACAAGCGGCCGTCTGGCGCCAGCCATGAACGCACGGCGGTCATCAGCTCGCGCCAGTTCATCACATGCCCGAACATCTCGACCGAGACGATGCGATCGAATGTCTGCTCCCGCTCAACGACATTCATGCCCTGCGTGATGACGCACCGATTGGAGAGACCGCGCGACACGGCCTCGCCTTCGACATAGCCGCACACCGAGGTGGGGTTCGATGCAGCGGCGATGCGGGGAGTTGCGACATTGCGGTGCCATCCACGGCTAGAGCCAGCACCCGCCCGGCAAGCGACATCAGACCCGAGAGCGGGACCGCAATGGCCGGCAGCGCGTGCAAGTATCGCAACGTCATGCGGGGTCCCGTAAACGGCTCAGCAAGGTCTTTTGCAAAAACGTGGCAGATCAGGCCGGGTTTCAACCGGAAGTTCCCGGTGACATCGTGGATTCCGGCAGTATCCGATCTTTTTTTGTCGCGAGGCTGTGCCATATTGCCCGCCGAACCTTTTCTCGCATGCAGATGATCCGCACATGGCGCCAGGCCCCTCGTCCCGCTCCGCGATGGAGATCGAACTGACCAAGCTGTCATCGCCCCGGATATTCCTGGTTCGGATGCTGGTGTTTCTGGTTCTGTGCGGTCTGATCATGACCGTGCTCTACAAGCAGATCGTGCTCGCCTTTTTCGCCAATCCGGGGCTCAACGCACTGATCGGTGCCGTGCTTCTGATCGGCATTATCCTGTCGTTCAGGCAGGTGATCCGGCTCTATCCGGAAGTCTCCTGGGTCAACAGTTTCCGCATTTCCGATCCCGGCCTCGCGCTGGACCGTCGCCCGACCCTGTTGGCGCCGATGGCCGCGATCCTCGGCGGCGAGCGCACCGGCCGCATGACCATCTCGCAGCAGACCATGCGGCATCTGCTCGACTCCATCGCGACGCGCCTGGACGAATCCCGCGACATCTCACGCTACATGACCGGCCTCCTGGTGTTTCTCGGACTGCTCGGCACCTTCTGGGGCCTGATCGAGACCGTTGGCTCCGTCGGCAAGGTGATCGAGGGCCTCAAGGTCGGCGGCGATGCAGGTTCGCTGTTCGACACGCTGAAGGAAGGCCTCGCCGCGCCGCTTGCCGGCATGGGCATCTCGTTCTCGTCCTCGCTGTTCGGTCTCGCCGGATCACTGATCCTCGGCTTCCTCGATCTGCAATCCAGCCAGGCGCAGAACCGCTTCTATACGGATCTGGAAGACTGGCTCGCTTCCACCGTGAAGGAATATTCCGGCGAGACAGCCCCCGTTACCTCATCGGGCACGCCGGCCGAGTTGCAGGATGCCATCGAGCGCCTGCGTCGCTCCATCGAGGACGGCAACAACAACCGTGGCACGACCACCGCCATGGCCAATCTCGCCGACGCGATCCAAAGCCTCGTTGCGCATATGCGCAGCGAGCAGGAAATGATCCGCGAATGGGCCGATGGCCAGGGCGAGCAGAGCCGCGAGATCAAGAAGCTGCTGGAACACATCGCTCGCCAACCTGAGAAGAACTGATCCATGGCATTGGCACGCAATCGCCGCGGCTCTTCCGAATTCAACTACTGGCCGGGCTTCGTCGATGCACTGTCGACGCTGGTGCTCGCGATCGTCTTCCTGCTGTCGATCTTCCTCGTGGTGCAATTCTATCTGTCGCAGGAAGTCACCGGCAAGGACAAGGCGCTGGAGCAGCTTACCGCCAAGCTGGCTCAGTTGAACGATCTGCTGTCGCTGGAGAAGCTCGGCAAGCTCAATCTCGACGAACAGCTCTCGCAGATGCGCGCCGGGCTGTCCGCCGCGGAATCGGAGCGCGACCGGATCAAGGGCCTGTATGACGGCCTCGCCGGTGCCGGCTCCGATGCCGCAGGCCGTAACACCGAGCTCAACAAGGCACTGGATTCCGAAAAGCAACTCTCGGCTCGCGCACTGGCGCAGGTCGAGGTGCTGAACCAGCAGATCTCCGCACTCCGCCGTCAGCTTGCGGCACTCGAAGAAGCATTGGAAGCGTCCGAGAAGCGGGACAGGGAATCGCAGGGCCGCATCGTCGATCTCGGCCAGCGCCTCAACGTCGCGCTCGCACAGCGCGTTCAGGAGCTGTCGCGCTATCGCTCAGAATTCTTCGGACGCCTGCGCGCCATCCTCGGCAACCGCCCGGACATTCGCGTCGCCGGCGACCGCTTCGTATTCCAGTCGGAAGTCTTTTTCGACGCCGGCCAGGCGCTATTGCTGCCGGAAGGCCGCGCCGAACTCGACAAGGTCGCCAGCGCGCTCATTGAACTCGACAAGCAGATCCCGTCGGAAATCGCCTGGGTCATGCGCGTCGACGGCCACACCGACTCGCGGCCGATCCTCAACAGTCCGCTGTTCAAATCGAACTGGGAATTGTCCTCCGCGCGTGCGATCTCTGTCGTGCAGTATCTGATCTCGCTTGGCGTGCCCGCGCAGCGCCTCGTCGCCGCCGGCTTCGCCGAAAACCAGCCGCTGGATACGGCGCAGACCGAAGAAGCGTACAAGCGCAACCGCCGCATCGAACTCAAGCTCACCGAGCGCTGAGGGCATGTCTGAGGCATTCGAGTTACGCCCCTATCGCGAGAGCGATGAAGACGCTTCCATCACCTTGTGGCTGGAGACATGGCGGCAGGCCTATCCCTCGATCAATTTCGACGCCCGCGTCGACTGGTGGCGCAACCGATGGCGCACCGAACTGGTACCCGCAACGCAGATCGTGGTTGCGGAACAGGACGGCGCGATGGTCGGCTTTGTCACCATCGACGCGTCAGGCTATCTCGACCAACTGGTGGTGAGCCCGGCCAAATGGGGAACGAATGTTGCTCGCCTGCTGGTCGATGACGCCAAACGGCTGTCGCCCGGCGGCGTGACGCTCAAGGTCAATGCCGACAATGCTCGCGCGATCAAGTTCTATGCACGCAACGGCTTCGTCAAAACGGGCGACGAGGTGAACACGTCTGGCCGTGCCGTCGACCTGATGAAATGGAAGCCGTGACCGGAGCGGTTGCTCCGACTCACACCCCGAACTGCAACCTCGCCAATCGTGCATAAAGCCCGTTCGCCGCGACCAGCGACGCATGCGTGCCCTGCTCGACGATGCGGCCATGATCCATGACGAGGATACGGTCGCAGGACAGTACGGTGGCGAGGCGATGGGCGATCACCAGCGTGGTGCGGTGCTTCATCAACTCTTCCAGAGCAGTCTGCACCAGCGTCTCGGATTCCGCGTCCAAAGCAGAGGTTGCTTCATCGAGCAGCAGCAGCGGTGCGTCGCGCAGGATGGCGCGGGCAATCGCAATACGCTGGCGCTGGCCGCCTGACAGCGTTACGCCGCGTTCACCGAGCTGCGCGTCAAAACCATCCGGCAGGCGGCGGATGAATTCGGTGGCATGCGCCAGCGATGCAGCGTGCTCGACTTCAGCATCTGTCGCATCAGGACGACCGAAGCGGATATTCTCGCGGGCCGTTGCGGCGAAAACCACGGAATCCTGCGGCACCAATGCGATGCGCTTGCGCAGCTCGCACGGATCGGCCTCGCGGATCGGCACGCCATCGACGGAGATGGCACCACCCTTCGGGTCGTAGAAGCGCAGCAGCAGATGAAACAGCGTGCTCTTGCCGGCGCCCGACGGGCCGACGATGGCGACCTTCTCGCCGGCCTTCACCGACAGCGATACACCAGCCGCCGACAGAATCTCCGGCCGGGTCGGATAGGCAAAGGAGACATTGTCGAACACGACGTCGCCGCGCGCAGGCTGCGGCAATGACCGCGGCGACGCCGGAGCGACCACGGCGGATTTGACGTTGAGAATTTCGAACAGGCGCTCGGCTGCGCCCGACGCAGCCGAGATCTCGCCCCAGACTTCGCTGAGCTGGCCGAGGCTGGAGGCCGCAAACGCCGCATAGAGCACGAACTGGCCGAGCCGGCCGGGTGTCAACGACCCCGTCAGAACATCGTGCGAGCCGACCCACAGAATGCCGACCACGCTGGAGAACACGATGAAGATGATGATCGCAGTCAGCACGGCGCGCGCACGGGTGGAGCCGCGGGCGGCCTCATAGGCCTGCTCGACCTCCTTGCCGAAGCGTGCATTCGCCAGCTGCTCGTTGGTATAGGCCTGCACAGTGCGGATCGAGCCGACGAGTTCGCCAGCATAGGCCGAGGCTTCCGCCAGCGTATCCTGCGCATTGCGCGACAGACGCCGCACCCAGCGACCGAAGGCCACCAGCGGGATCACGATCAGCGGGATCGCGGCCAACACGAAGCCGGAAAGCTTGGGGCTCGAGACCACCATCATGGCGGCGGCGCCGAGAAACAGCACGAGGTTGCGCAAGGCGATGGATACGGACGCGCCGACCGCCGACTTGATCTGCGTGGTATCGGCCGTGAGCCGCGACACCAGTTCGCCGGATCGCGAGGTATCGAAGAAGGACGGCGACAGGGCGGTGAGATGCTGGAACACGTCGCGACGCAGATCGGCGACGATGCGCTCGCCGATGGTCATGACAAGGTAGTAGCGGGCCGCACTGGCCAGCGCGAGCACGACCACCACAGCGATCATGACGCTGAAATAGTTGTTGATCATCGCGATGCCTTCGGGGCTGAAGCCGAAGTCGATCATCCGCCTTGCCGCCACAGGCACGACGAGCGTGGTCACAGCCGCAATGGTGAGCGACACCAGCGCCAGAAGCGCGCGTCCGCGATACCGCGCCACATAGGGCGCCAGCGCCAGCAGCGGGCGCAATTTGGCTCGGCTGGGTTGTACCGGGATCTTCACGACGGTGTCCGCCAGCGACGGCTCCGGAAGCACGGAATCCAGCTGCGGAAGCGGCGGCTTGGCCGCGCGGAGGGTCTCAAGCCGTTCGACTGCACTCATGATTGTTTATAACCGTTCTTGCGTTGCCCTGAGATAGGCCGGAGCGGGCCCTGAGGCAAATGACCTAGGTCAACTTCCAAAGGGCAAATTGTCCGGGGACAATGATCCACAACGGGAGTCCTTGTCTCCTGCACGTTCCTGCGATATAGAGCGGCCAAATCCGCCATCGAAATCACAGAGATTCAGGCGCCGGCGCGCCGAAGGAACCGTCATGAAAGCCGAAATTCACCCGGATTATCATAACATTACGGTCGTTATGACCGATGGTACCGAGTATCAGACCCGCTCCACTTGGGGCAAGGAAGGCGACAAGCTGAACCTCGACATCGATCCGCGGTCGCATCCGGCATGGACCGGCGGCACCACCCAGCTTCTCGACCGCGGTGGCCGCGTGTCGCGCTTCCAGAAGAAGTTCTCGGGCTTCCTCAAGAAGGAAGACTGATCCTTCCGGATCTTCTGACTGCTTTCAAAACGCCCTTGCAGCCCGCAGGGGCGTTTTTCGTTGTCGGCCGACCTTCGCCACGCCGGTACCTCAAAACCGCCTCCGCTGCCCGTCCAATAAAGTGCGCCAGCCAGTGGTATCGTTCACATTTGCGGACAGTTTGGCGGCGATATCCGAACGAATGGACCAGGGTCTGCGGCATCGCGCCGCTCGCTGCATCGCCGGCGGGCTTATGCCTTCGCTGGAACGTCGCTTCTCCGCGGGATGAACCGCTGCGTGATCCAGTTGCGCCCGGGCATCTCGATGAAACGATAGCTCACTTCCGCCAGAGCCCAGATGATGGCGAAACAGACCAGCGACGCAGCGATATAGACGCTATCGGCCTGGCCGAAATGCCGCCAGGTCTTGATCGCGAAGCTCACGAACAGTGGATGGATCAGGTAGATCGAATAGGAGATGATGCCGAGTCGATAAACCAGCGCGTTGCCAAACAGCAGCTGTGCCATCCGTCCGTCGCGCGACAGGACCGCGACCAGCGGGATGTACAGCAGATACATCAGGCGATCGCTGGCATCGGCCAGGCCAACGGCGATGATGGCAAGTGGAAGCGCGATGACCAGACCATCCTGCACGGTTGCCGACAGGCGATCGACGAGGCCACCAAAGCGGAAGATCGCAAGGCCCAGCGTGAATCCCGCTACTGCGCGCAGCATCGGATAGAGCGAATTGCCGTTGACCACATCGAGCGGTCCGCCCGACCCGCGGCCACTGACACTCACCGCATAGATGCCGAGCAGCGCCGCGATCACCGCAAGTCCTGCAATCCATTTGCTCCAGCGCTGGGTAAGAGCCATCAGGATTGGCAGCAGCAGATAGGAGCCCATCTCCGCGCTCGCCGCCCAGGCGACGCCGATGATCGGAAAAATATAGAGCCCCCAGCCGGACATCATCAGCAGATTGCCGGTCCAGTCCCAGGCTGAATACATCTCCAGCGTCTCACCTGACAGACCAGCCGCGATCTTGGCGACATAGAACAACCCGATGATGAAATAGGCCGGGTACAGCCGCGCGACCCGTTTCAACATGAAGTGGGCGAACGCCTTGCCGGTGAGATGCAGGAACGCGTCGCGATAGGTCAGCGCCATCACGTAGCCTGACAGCATGAAGAACAGGTCGACCAGCAGATAACCGTAGGCGATGCGGAAGAATGAACCGGTGCCGCCGGTTGCGAGCTGCACGTCACCGAAATGATACACGGCGATGACAGCGGCTGCGACGCCGCGCACCCCCGTCAATGCCCTGATATCGTCCGCCATGGCCAATGCCCCCGCTTCGCTTGGCTCATGTCTAGCGCATGAGCGGCGAGCGAGGAACAGCGTTCAGGAATGTGAGGGACGCGCGATCAGCGCTCGAACGCAGCCTTCAGGCGATTGAGCTGCGGCACCAGCGGATTGCCGATCGGGGCATGCGTGGTGGTCGCGGCATGGATCGAGAGGTCGAGACGTCGAACCTTGGTCTGCAGCACCATCGAACGCGCGATCAGGATCTGCAGCTGCTCGGGCAGTTTGAGCAGCATCTCTTCGGGGCTCGGATCGGCGGCGCTGAGCTTCACCTTGGTCTTTTCACGATTGGCCTGGGTCAGCGTCATCTCGCCTTCCTTCACCGCACGGTGCAGCAAGAGCCATGAGGCAAGCTGCATCAGGCGCGTGGTGAGGCGCATGCTTTCGGTGGCGTAGGTCAGGCTGACGGAGCGATCCAGCGCCTTGGCCTCGTTACGGCCGACGCCGTCGAGATAGGCAGCGGTCTCCTCGACCAGATCCATCCCCTCGCGAAACAAGGCGCCGAAGGCGGCAGAATTGGTCAGCCGCTCGCTGAACTGAACGAGAGCGGGTTCGCTGTGCAAACGATCCGACATAGTTAACGCCTCACGCAAATGGTTTCGCAGCCAGCTCTGAGCGGCGGGCTTATGATGAACAAATCATTACGCGTGCGTGCGTGAGAGTCCAGCGGCGTAAAATTAAAGAAGTATTTATGGTTTCTAACGCGATTTAATGATCGCGACCGCCCCAAAAGAGGACATGCGTACCAAAAAAGAGCCGCCGTTTCCGGCGGCTTTAAAGTTGATAACAGGGAGGCGTCAAACAGAGTGGACAGGAGCCACTCGGTGTCCAAACAAGGACAATTTAAGTAATATGCGAGAAAGCTTAATTGCGCGTAAATGCGAGGGCTTTCTTCACGATCCGTTTGCCATGCGAAGCATCGCAACCTGTCCCGGAATGAGACGATGTCGGAATCGTGATTGAAGGAAGCATCAGTGGTATTCCGCAGATCTCTGGTCGGTCATTGCCAGCGGAGCGAGGCAAGTCTTTCTTCGCATATCGCGTCTGAATTGCCGCGTCGCTTCGCCACGAGGAAAGCTGCAGGGCAGCTTCCTTGACCTGCAATGACGGCAGAGAGGCAGGAGCGCCGTTCAATAGCCCGTCACGACTTGAAAAAGCGATCCGCCGCATCGCGCGTCGCGCGCTTCAGGGTCATGCTCGATTGCAGCCGCGAGATCTCGGCATTGAGCAGCGCGATCCGGTCGGCGAGTTCTTCGACCGATAGCAGCGAAAGGTCCTGCCCGATCTCGTGGCTGACCTTCTTTTTCGGTTTGTTATCGTCGTCGTCGATCGCCATTTGGGGCCCTCCCCGTCTCAAGTTCAAAGATATACCGATGTTGCCAGCGTTGATCCGGCTGTTTAATCAGATCGCCAGTCGACATCTCGCACGCCGCAAGGACAAATCATGGAAAAGCTGCCCACGCAAATGACCGTCGTTGGTATCAGCAAACCGGGCGGCCCCGAGGTGCTGATCCCCGAAACACGCCCCGTTCCGAAGCCCGGTCCCGGCGAAATCCTGGTCAAGGTCGCAGCCGCTGGCGTGAACCGCCCGGACGTCGCGCAACGCTCCGGCTCCTATCCGCCACCGCCCGGCGCCAGCGATCTGCCAGGCCTCGAAATCTCCGGTGAAGTTGTTGCCCTCGGCGAGGGCGCCACCAAACACAAGCTCGGTGACAAGGTGATGTCGCTGGTCGCCGGCGGCGGCTACGCGCAATATTGCATCGCCCAGGACGCGCAGGCGATGACGGTCCCCGAAGGCTTCTCGATGACAGAAGCCGGCGCCACCGCCGAAACCCTGATGACCGTCTGGCACAATGTGTTCGAACGCGGCGGACTGCAGCCCGGCGAGACCGTGCTGATCCACGGCGGCTCTTCCGGCATCGGCACCATGGCGATCCAGCTCGCCAAGGCGCTCGGCTCCAAGGTGATCGTCACCGTCGGCTCGCAGGACAAGGTCGACGCCTGCCTCAAGCTCGGCGCCGATCACGCCATCAACTACAAGACCGAGGATTTCGTCGAGCGCGTCAAGGAGATCACCAAGACCGGCGTCGAGCTGATCCTCGACATGGTGGGCGCGGACTATGTGGAGAAAAACTTCGACGCCGCCGCCGTCGATGGCCGCATCGTGCAGATCGCCGTGCTGAACGGCCCGAAAGCCACCATCAATGCCGCCAAGATCATGGTGAAGCGGCTGCACTATACCGGCTCGACCCTGCGCCCGCGCACCAATGCCGACAAGGCCGCCATGGTCAAAGCGATCGAGGCCAATGTCCTGCCGCTGCTCAAGGCCGGCAAGGTCAAACCCCTGATGGACAGCACTTTCCCGCTGGAAAAGGCTGCAGACGCGCACAAACGCATGGAAACCAGCGCACATATTGGCAAAATTGTGTTGGTCGTTTAAGGCTGGAGAACAGCCGGAAACCCTTTGATTTATCTCGCTTTCATGTCATTTATCGCGCGTCGGGAAATGACCCTGCTTCTGCGTGACGCAGGGTCGATGTTTTGTTGATCGCGGAGAATGACATTGCGTTTGATCAGGTGGCTCGCGCCCCTCGCGCTCGGCCTCATGATTGCTGTTGCCGCAGCACCGGCACGGGCTGTTGACGCTGTCAGCGTCCGCGGTGACGCGCCTGCAATCGACCTCACAGCGATCCTCGAATATCAGCACAGCGACACCGACCGCATCCAGGTCTCCACCGCGCCCGGCACCGACGGCATCGTTCGCCGCATCGAAGTGCGCGGCCGCGAAGCCGGCCAGAACTGGGTGGTGTTCGCGCTCGCCAACAATACTGATGACCAGCTCGATCGCCTGATCGTCGCGCCGCATTATCGCATCGTGTCGTCCGGCCTGCTCTGGCCCGATCTCGGCCTGTCGCGCATCGCGACCATCACGCCGTCCACCGGCGACCGTCCGGAGCGTCAGGACAGCGCCACCGCCGACATCTTCCGCGTCACACTCGATCCCGGCGCCGTCATCACCTTCGTCGCCGAACTGCGCACCAACAAGCTGCCGCAGCTCTATCTGTGGGAGCCGGAAGCCTACAAGGACAAGGTCAACTCCTTCACGCTCTATCAGGGCATCGTCATCGGCATCTCCGGCCTGCTGGCACTGGTGCTGACGATCCTGTTCGTGGTGAAGGGCAGCATCATGTTCCCCGCCGCCGCGGCACTGGCCTGGGCCGTGCTGGTCTATATCGGTGTCGATTTCGGCTTCTGGGGCAAGGTGCTGGACATGTCGTCGGGCGCAGAACGCGTCTGGCGCGCCTCGGGCGAAGCGATACTGGCGGCGACGCTGCTGGTGTTTCTGTTCGCCTATCTCAATCTCAGTCGATGGCATGTGCGCTACTCGCACATCACGCTTGGCTGGCTGGCCTTTCTCGGCTCGCTTGTCGGCCTGGCGCTGTTCGATCCTGCGGTAGCCTCTGGCATCGCGCGCATTTCGCTGGTGCTGATCGCCTTCGCCGGCTTTGGGCTGATCGTCTATCTCTCGACCCATGGCTTCGACCGCGCGGTGTTGCTGATCCCCACCTGGTTCCTGCTGGTGGTATGGGTCGTCGCCGCGGGCATGACCGTCGCCGGCAGCGTCACCAACGACATCGTCGGCCCGGCGCTGCTGGGTGGCCTCGTACTGATCGTGATGCTGATCGGCTTCACTGTCATGCAGCACGCCTTCGCCGGTGGCGGCGCCACCAATGGCATCGTCTCGGACGTGGAGCGCCGCGCGCTGGCACTGACCGGCTCCGGCGACCTGATCTGGGACTGGGACGTCTCGGCCGACAAGGTGTTCACCAGTCCCGAGACCGAAGCGCTGCTTGGCCTCAAGCGCGGCACGCTGGAAGGCCCGGCCGCAAGCTGGCTGGAAGTGCTGCATCCGCTCGATCAGGATCGCTTCCGGGCGGCACTCGACAGCGTTCTCGACCAGCGCCGCGGCCGTCTCGTGCAGGATTTCCGCCTGCGCACCCCCGATGGTCACTTCATGTGGTTTGCGCTGAAAGCGCGCCCGGTGGTCGGCTCCGACGGCGAAGTGTCCCGCGTGGTCGGCACACTCACCGACGTCACCGAGATGAAGAATGCCGAAGAGCGCATGCTGCACGACTCGGTGCATGACAATCTGACCGGCCTGCCGAACCGCAAGCTGTTCATCGACCGCCTCAACGCCGTCGCAAACTTCTCCAAGACCGTGCCGACCATGCGGCCGACCATCATGGTGATCGACCTCGACCGCTTCAAACAGGTCAACGATTCCGTCGGCATCGCCGTCGGCGATTCGATCCTGCTGACGCTGGCCCGCCGCCTCACCCGTATCCTCAAGCCGCAGGACACACTGGCCCGCCTCGCCGGCGACCAGTTCGGCCTGATCCTGATGTCCGAGCAGGACCCGGCGAAGATCACCGCCTTTGCCGAAACCATCCGCAAGACCATCCGCGCGCCGATCGCCTTCAACGACCGCGAGATCTTCCTGACCGCCTCGATCGGTCTCGCCCTGAGCGATCCTGCCGCGCCGCTCACCGACGAGTTGATCAAGGACGCCGAGCTTGCGATGTATCATTCGAAGCGGATCGGTGGCGACCGTATCGACGTCTACAAACCGGCGATGCGCGCCCGCAAAACGGATCGCCTGACGCTCGAATCCGAACTGCGCCGCGCCATCGAGCGCCAGGAAATCACCATTCTGTATCAGCCGATCGTACGGCTGGAAGATCGCTCCATCGCCGGTTTCGAGGCGCTGGCACGCTGGGATCATCCCAAGCTCGGCCGCATGTCGCCCTCGGAATTCATCGCCATCGCCGAGGAGATCGGCCTGATCATCGATCTCGGCATGTTCGTGATGGACCAGACCGCACGGCAGCTCGCCATCTGGCAGCGCGCGATGCGCTCGCGCGAGCCCATTTTTGCCAGCGTCAACGTCTCCTCGCGGCAGCTGCTGCGCCACGACCTCCTGCATGACATCCGTACCGTGCTGTCACGCTCATCCGTGGCCCGTGGCACGCTGAAGCTCGAACTCACGGAATCGCTGGTGATGGAAAATCCGGAACATGCGGCCCAGATGCTGCACCGGATCCGCGAACTCGGCACAGGTCTTTCGCTCGACGACTTCGGCACCGGCCATTCGTCCCTGTCCTACCTGCAGCGCTTCCCGTTCGACACGCTGAAGATCGACCAGTCCTTCGTCCGCACCACCTCACGGGGCACCCGCCCGGTGATCCTGAAGTCGATCATCGCCATGGCCCACGACCTCGGCATGGACGTCGTCGCCGAGGGCGTGGAGACGGATTCGGATGCGGTGGAGATGTATCAGCTCGGCTGCGAATACGCCCAAGGCTTCGCCTTTGGCGAACCCATGGATGCGGATGCGGCGATGCGGATGCTGACAGAAGAGCGGCTGGAAGCGGCAAGCTGACGATCTAGTTTCTCGTAAGTGGGCACAACGAAGCCCGCCCAGGCTTTTCCATGTCGCAGAAGAATTGGTGAGCGCGACGCTGCGCGCCTTTGCCCACCCTGCAGCAAGCTATGATCGCTGTGCTGGTGGCGTCAGGCGTGCCCGGCCTCGGCCGACAACATGCCCGGCGCTATCCCGATTTTCTGCAGAGCCCGGATGTACTTCTCCTCGACATCGCCGCCGAAGATGAGATCCTCATCAGCCGCGCAATGCAGCCAGCCATTGCCCTGGATTTCGTCTTCCAACTGACCCGGCGCCCAGCCGGCATAGCCCAGCGCGAGGATCGCGTGCTTGGGTCCATCACCACTGGCGATGGCGCGCAAGATATCCACGGTCGCCGTCAGGCAGACGCCATCGTCGATCGGCAGAGTCGCATCCTTGATGAAGAAATCGCTGGAATGCAGCACGAAACCGCGGCCGGTCTCGACCGGACCGCCCTTCAGCACTTTCATGCTTTCGGCGCTTTCCGGGAGCCTGATGTCGTCGGACTTTTCGATGATATCCAATTGAACCAGCAATTCCGGGAAATCGATGCTCCCCGCGGGCCGGTTCACGATGATGCCCATGGCACCTTCCGACGAATGCGCACAGACATAAATCACTGAACGGGCGAAGCGCTCGTCTTCCATCACAGGCATCGCAATCAGCAACTGCCCGTCGAGGTAGTTGCCGGTGTCGCCGACGCTGGATTTCGCGCGGCTTTTCCGCGGTCGCTTGCGAGTGGGTTCCATTAGCAAACCGCTCTCATTTACTTGCTCATCCTGATATTGGGTGTGGGTTCTGTCAATCAACCTTCCGCAACTCACGAAAACCGGATCACAAGCAGTTCAGTAGCTTAAGACAGGTTTGGCTTTATGACAGGCTCACCCTGTAAGGACGCCCGATGACCACATCTGTTCCGCATCACATTGTCGCTGTCTGCGCCGCGGGCCTGCTCCTGACATGCAGCGCGCAGGCGCAGGACACCTCACCTTGGCAGCAAGACAGTCATTCGCAGATCAGGCTTGTGGCAGGCTCGCGTAGCGGTCCGGTCATGCTGGGCGGTATCGCGATCCAGCTGCAGCCCGGCTGGCACACGTATTGGCGCACTCCCGGCGATTCCGGGGTACCGCCACGCTTCGATTTCTCCAAGTCGGACAATCTGGATACCGTCACCATCCTCTGGCCGGCGCCGAAAAAGTTCGAGGACGGGGCCGGTGGCCTCTCGCTGGGCTATGTAAAACAGGTGCTGCTGCCGATGCGGATCATCGCCAAGGACCCAGGCAAGCCGGTGATTCTCCGTGCGGCGATCAATTACGCGGTCTGCGACAAGCTCTGCATCCCGGTCGAAGCCAATGCCGAGCTCGCTTTTACCAGCGTGGCCAGCACCGAAGACGGCGCCCTGACTGCGGCGCTGGATACGGTGCCGAAGCCGGCAACCATGGGCCACGCCAATCCGCTCACGGTCCGCGACATCAAGCGCGAGGGCAAAAATGTGGTCGTCGACGTCGTTGCGCCCGAAGGCAGCGAGCCCAACCTGTTCGTCGAGGGCCCGACGCCGGAATGGGCGCTGCCGGTCCCCAAACTCGAGGCCAACAGCCCACCGGGCGTGAAGCGCTTCAGCTTCGAACTCGATGGCGTGCCGCCCGGCGCCACGACCGATGGCGCGGCCCTTAAACTGACTCTGGTCGGCAACGACCGCGCCTACGAATTCAACGTCAGCCTGCCCTGACACGGCGGGCGTGTAACCTGCTCGGCGCAACCTGCGCACCTCCATCCAACCGGATGTTAACGACTACTTGCTACGCCAGACCACTGCCGCGCGTCTGCGGCTGAGGACCTTGTCGTGGCCGTGATGGACGCAAACTCCGCACACGCAACCCAGCCCGCCAGCCTCAAGGCGAGGCTGCGCGCGCTGTTCACCGGTTCAGGCGATGCCTCACTGACACGCCGCCTCGCCGGCACCATCTTCCTCATCCGCGTCATCTCGGCCGGCCTCGCTTACTTCTCGCAGATCCTGCTGGCGCGCTGGATGGGTACGTCGGATTACGGCATCTATGTCTATGTCTGGACCTGGGTTTTGCTCCTCGGCTCGATGATGGATTTCGGCATCGCCGCCTCAGCCCAGAAGATCATCCCGGAGTATCGCGCCAGGGGC
This sequence comes from Tardiphaga sp., assembly GCF_041424195.1. Taxonomy (NCBI): domain Bacteria; kingdom Pseudomonadati; phylum Pseudomonadota; class Alphaproteobacteria; order Hyphomicrobiales; family Nitrobacteraceae; genus Tardiphaga; species Tardiphaga sp. Next base: position 147,157 of record NZ_JBGMOE010000190.1, read on the forward strand.
GACCACGCGCGGCTGCGCGGCTTTCTCTCAGGCAGCCGCTGGATGACCGGCATCGTCTCGGTGATCGTCTCGCTGCTGCTCGCGGGCCTCGTCAAACTCATCTCGCCATGGATCGATGCCGACACCGTGGTGCCGCTCTATCTCGGCTGCCTGACGCTGCCGGCCTTCGTCGTCGCCAACACGCAGGATGGCATTGCGCGCTCGCATGACTGGATGCGTCTCGGTCTGATGCCGCAATTCATTGTTCGTCAGGCGCTCATCATCGGCTTCACCGCCGGCGCATTCACGCTCGGCTTCAGGCTCGGCGCCACCATCGCGATGCTGGCGAGCGTCGCAGCGGTGTGGGTCGCAATGATCGGCCAGATGATCGTGCTCAACCGCCGGCTTCACACGCATATCGAACCTGGCCCGAAAGCGTATGACTATCGCGGCTGGCTTGCGGTGTCGTTGCCGATCCTGCTGGTCGAGAGCTTCTATCTGCTGCTGTCCTATACCGATGTGCTGGTGCTGCAGCAGTTCGTCTCATCGGACGAGGTCGGCGTGTACTTCGCTGTGGTGAAGACCCTGGCGCTGGTGTCGTTCATTCACTACGCGATGTCGGCGACAACGGCGCATCGCTTCACCGAATATCACGCCGCTGGCGACAAGGACCGCCTCGCGGCCTATGTGACGCATGCCATCAAGTGGACGTTCTGGCCGTCGCTCGCGGCCACGCTGATCCTGCTTGCTCTGGGCAAGCCGCTGCTCTGGCTGTTCGGCCCGCAATTCACCAGCGGCTACGACATCATGTTCATCGCCGCCATCGGCCTCGTGGTGCGCGCCGCCATCGGTCCGGTGGAGCGGCTGCTCAACATGCTCGGCCATCAGCACATTTGCGCCGTGGCCTACGCGTCGGCCTTCGTCATGAATCTGGTTCTATGTCTCGTGCTGGTGCCGAAATTCGGCGGTCATGGCGCCGCCGCAGCAACCTCGATCGCGCTGACATTCGAGACGATCCTGCTGTTCTGGATCGTGCGACAGCGGCTTGGACTGCACGTACTCGCCTTCGGGAAACAAGGCGCCTGACGACCTCCCCCTGCAAGGCAGGAGGAGGTCAGGAAGCAAACCTACTCCGCGGTCCAGCCGCCATCGATCGACAGGTTGGTCCCGGTGATCTGTGCGGCATCGTCACCGCACAGGAACAGCGCCAATGCCGCAACCTGCTCGGACGTCACGAATTCCTTCGTCGGCTGGGCAGCCAGCAGCACGTCGTTGATGACCTGCTCTTTGGTCAGTCCGCGCGCCTTCATGGTGTCGGGGATCTGCTTTTCCACCAGCGGGGTCCAGACATAGCCAGGCGAGATGCAATTACAGGTGATCTTGTGGGTAGCCACTTCCAACGCCACCGTCTTGGTCAGGCCGGCAATGCCGTGCTTGGCGGAGACATAGGCCGACTTGAATGGCGAGGCGACCAGCGAATGCGCCGATGCGGTATTGATGATGCGGCCCCAGCCGCGCTTCTTCATACCGGGCACAGCGGCCCGGATGCCGTGGAATGCGGACGAAAGATTGATCGCGATGATCGCATCCCATTTCTCGATCGGGAATTCCTCGATCGGCGACACGAACTGGATGCCCGCATTGTTGACGAGAATATCGACCGATCCATAGGTCCTCTCGCCGAGCGCGATCATGTCGGCAATTTCGGCCGGCTTGGTCATATCGGCCGCTGAATGGATCGCCTTGACCTTGAAATCGCTCTCGATCGCCGCGCGTTCCTTCTCGATGTCAGCAGGCGCGCCCATGCCGTTGATCACGATATTGGCGCCTGCGCTTGCGAAAGCGCGCGCATAAGCGAGGCCAATGCCGCTGGTCGAACCGGTGACGACGGCGGTCTTGCCTGTGAGATTAGCCATTACTTGCTCCTGTTGGACGTCAACTGCTGCGGAAGATCATTGTAATCGTCGGCGGTGAGGGCGTATGTCACCATCGATTCATCGGATTGCGGCCGCTCGAACCAATCCTTGTGGCGCATGGAGAGGAATACGTCGCGCTCGCCGGCGCCCCAATGTTCGACCATGCCGATGCGCGAGAAATTGTAGTCCTTCGACGACGACTCGTAATTCTTGCTCGTATAGATCAGATGCACCACCGTGACGGTATTTTCCTTCGCGGCTTCCGACAACAGCGCCACGCCGGCATCCTGTTTCAGTTCTGCCGGCAATTTACCAATCAGGTCACGCAGCGCTTTGCGGATGTTATGGATCTTCTTGTTCTTGTCGGTATTCATGCGGGTGCGGCTGGAATAGCGAATGTCCTTTTCGCGTTCCTGCGCTTCGAGGATCGACTGCGGCAATGGCCCGCGCGCGCTGAACAGATCGACCTGAAAGATCAGCAGATCGCTGGTGACGTCATCCAGTACGAAATCCAGCGGTGTGTTGGAGGCGATGCCGCCATCCCAGAAATGCTCGCCATCGATCACGATCGACGGAAAGCCCGGCGGCAGCGCGCCGGAGGCCATGATGTGTTCGGGCTCGATCTTCTTGCCAAGTTTCTTGAACAGCGTGTTGTCGAAATAGGTGAAATTGCCGGTCGTGACACTCACGGCGCCGACGCTCAGCCGGGTCTTGCAATCGTTGAGACGATCAAAGTCGACCAGCCGTTCCAGCGTCGCCTTCAGCGGCGCGGTGTCGTAAAAGCTCTGCGACTGCGGACTGCCCGGCGGCCAGAGCGGCGCAGGCGGAATGCGCGGCACGAAAAAGCCTGGCACGCCGAATGTGGCAATGACAGCGGCGCCTGCCTCGTAGAAATAAGAGCGCGCGCGGTCATCCGTCAGCAGCGGGCTCCAGGGCACCGGCGATGCCGCCATCTCCCAGAATTCTTTGAGCTTGCCGATCCGCTTGTCGCGCTCGTTGCCCGCGATGATCGCCGCGTTGATGGCACCGATGGAGATGCCAGCGACCCATTCCGGCTCGAAATCGTGATGGCACAGCGCTTCATAGGCGCCGGCCTGATAGGAGCCAAGCGCGCCGCCGCCCTGCAGAACCAGCACACGCCTGGCTTCAGCAGGCTTGCTGGTAGCGCTGGATTGAGGCTGATCGGACATACCCATGGGACCACTCGATCATATCGGCGACGGTAACCGTACCGTGGCGTTCCCGTGCCGCGGCGTCAATCACAGATGGCGCAGCGCACCATCACGCTTCGGCTATCCTGAAAGGCTATTTGGAATCCGTCGAAGCCAGAATCATGGTCCAGAACACCTTATATTTGGTGTTGGGAGCATAGATCGCCGCGATGCCCAGTTTTGTGACACCGGACTTCAGCATATTGGCCCGATGGGGGGGCGAATCCCGCCACCCCGAAAAGGCCTCGGCCATGGTGTGATAGCCGGCCGAGACGTTCTCGACCGCCAAGGTCGCCGGATAGCCGCCGGCATTCAGACGCTTGGCCAACGGTGCCTTGACGTCGTGGTCGAGCTTGTTCTTTTTCGCCATGGCGGTGGACTGGTCTTCCGCCAGCGCCATCAATGCGGGATCGACCACAACCGGCCCGAGGCCGTTGTTCTGCCGGTACAGCGAGATCATGGAGGCCGCGGCAACAGGATCGAGCTTGGCGCCGCCATTGGCCATGCTGAGATACATAGTGGGCTGGTCCGGCACGGTATCGACGGTCCCCGCGCACCCTGCCAGTAACAGAAATCCCAGACTGGCCAGAGCCACCCGCTTCATCGGCAATCCCCCAAATCAAGGGGCCGTTGTTGCACACCAACCGTGGCTGAAAGGTGAACAGGCAGCGCTTTTAGGCAGCCCTGTCATTCCTGCCCGGCAAAGATCCGGTAGCGCCGTGGCTGCAGGCTGATTGCATCACCCGTGCTGAGCGGGCGGTCCCGCGGGGCATCGATTTCCACCAGCGTATCGTCGCCGGACAGGGCGATATCGGCGCGCTGGATCGGGCCGAAGGTGCGGACGCGGCGCACGGTGCCTTCGAGGGCCCCCTCGCCGACCGGACCGATCTGCATGTCGTGACGACGAACAAACAGCTTGGAGGGACCGACGGCACCACCCGCGTCGATGTTGAGCGGGCGATGGCCGAGCCTCACCTGGCCGCCATTTACATCGACCGGAAGCACGATCGATTCACCTATGAATGAGTGCACGAAAGCCGTCGCCGGATTATCGTAAACGTCGCCAGGCGTACCGATCTGTTCGATCTTGCCCTTGTCCATCACCACCACGCGGTTGGCGACTTCGAGCGCCTCCTCCTGGTCATGCGTGACAAAGATCGAGGTGACGTGGATCTCCTCGTGGAGCGTACGCAGCCACTGGCGCAATTCCTTGCGTACCTTGGCATCGAGGGCGCCAAACGGCTCGTCGAGCAGCAGAATGCGCGGCTCGATGGCGAGCGCGCGCGCCAGCGCAATACGCTGCCGCTGGCCGCCCGAGAGCTGACTCGGATAGCGATTGGCGAGCCAGTCAAGCTGCACGAGATCGAGAAGCTCCTTCACCCGTGCGCGGATCTGCGCTTCGCTCTTGCGCACGGCGCGCGGCTGCACGCGAAGGCCGAAGGCGACATTCTCGAACACGCTCATATGGCGGAACAGCGCATAGTGCTGGAATACGAAACCGACATGACGCTCGCCGGCGCCGCGCGCCAATGCGTTCTCGCCGTCGAACGAGACTTCGCCGGCATCCGGCCAGTCAAGCCCTGCGATAATGCGCAGCAACGACGTCTTGCCGGAACCCGACGGTCCGAGCAACGCAAGCAACTCACCATCCGCGACCCGGAGGTCGACATTATCCAGCGCCTTGAAGGCACCGTACTGCTTTACGATATTCCGAACTTCAATCGTCACGGGGCGGCTGTCCTTCTTCGATCTGGCCTTCGAGGATGGTCTTTGCGATCAGCGTCAAGAGCGCCAGCAGAGCCAGCAGTGACGCGATCGCGAAAGACGCCACCAGTTGATATTCATTATACAGGATTTCCACCAGCAGCGGCATGGTGTTGGTCTCGCCGCGAATGTGACCCGACACCACCGAAACCGCGCCAAACTCACCCATGGCGCGCGCATTACACAGCAGCACGCCGTAGAGCAGGCCCCATTTGATATTGGGCAGCGTCACCACGATAAAGGTGCGCCAGCCGCTCGCCCCCAGCGAGATCGCCGCCTCTTCCTCCTGCGATCCCTGTTCCTGCATCAGCGGGATCAATTCCCGGGCGACGAACGGGAAGGTGACGAAGGTGGTCGCCAGCACGATCGCCGGTACGGCAAACAGAATGTTGATGCCATGCGACATCAGCCATGGCCCGAAGAAACCCTGCGCACCGAACAGCAGCACGAAAACCAGACCGGAGATAACGGGGCTGACGGAGAATGGCAGGTCGATCAGGGTGACCAGCAAGGTCTTGCCCCTGAATTCGAATTTGGCCACCGCCCAGGCGGCGGCAACGCCGAATACCAGATTGAGGCTGACCGAGATCACCGCCGTGATCAGCGTCAGCCAGATGGCTGCGAGCGCCTCGGAATCTGCCAGAGCCGACAGATAGAACCCGACGCCCTTGGACAAGGCCTCCGAGAACACCAGAATCAGCGGCAACACGACGAAGACCGTCAGGAACGTCACCGCAACGCCAATAATGATCCCGCGCACGAGCCATGGTTCGGTATGCGGATCATGTCGTGCCACTGACTGGGCGCGCTCCACGGTGACTGGGGAATTGATAATTGTAATGGTCATGTCAGGTCAACTCACGGCCAGCGCGCGGGTCTGCGCCCAGCGCTGCAGCCGATTGAGCAGGAAGATGATGAGGAACGAGACGACCAGCATCACCACTGCGATCGCCGTCGCATCGGCATAGCGGAATTCCGACAGCCGGATGACAATCAGGAGCGGCGCGATCTCCGACACATTCGGAAGATTGCCGGCGATGAAGATGACGGAGCCATATTCACCGACAGCGCGGGCGAACGCCAGAGCGAACCCGGTGAGAATGGCCGGCGTCAGGCTGGGAATGATGACGCGGGTGATGGTCTGCCAGCGAGACGCACCGAGACAGAGGGCAGCCTCTTCGATTTCGACATCGAGATCGATGAGGACGGGTTGCACCGTCCGCACCACGAACGGAATACCGATGAAAACCATTGCCAGAAAAATACCGAGGGGCGTGAACGCCACCTTGATGCCGAGCGACGCGAGCGGCGCGCCGAGCCATCCGTTCTGCGCAAACAACGTCGTGAGCGCGATGCCGGCAACTGCGGTCGGCAAAGCGAACGGGATATCGACGATGGCATCAAACAACCGGCGACCGGGAAAGCGGTAGCGCACCAGTGCCCAGACGATAACCAGGCCAGCGACCAGATTGACCAGCGCAGCCGCGAAGGCCAATCCGAATGAGATCTTGAGCGCGTGTAGCGTGCGGTTGCTGGTGACGGTGTCGATGAATTGCGCGAGGCTGAGATCCATCGTCTTGACGAACAATCCGGCTAGCGGAATCAGGATCAAGAGCGACAGCCATGTCAGGGTCAGGCCCATGCTCAGGCCGAACCCCGGCAACGCACTTCGTTTAGGTGCCGCGCTCACAATGTCCCCTTGCTTTGATAAAAGCCTCAGGCCGGCGTGCCGGCCCGAGTGTTTCGCTGCGAACGGTCAGTTCTTGTAAATCTTGTCGAACACGCCGCCATCGGCAAAGTGCTCGCTCTGCGCCTTGGTCCAACCTCCGAAAACGTCGTCAATCGTGAACAGATCAACCTTGGCGAAGGATGCCTCGTGCTTTTTAGCAATATCGGCGTCACGCGGGCGGTAAAAATTGCGCGCGGCGATCTCCTGACCTTCCTTGGTGTACCAGTATTTCAGATAGGCCTCGGCGGCAGCCTTGGTGCCCTTTTTATCGGTAACGGTATCCACAACGGCGACCGGGGGCTCGGCCAGAATTGAAAGCGACGGAGCCACGATCTCGAACTTGTCCTTGCCGAATTCCTGAAGTGCGAGATAGGCCTCGTTCTCCCAGGCCAGCAGCACGTCGCCAACGCCGCGCTGGACGAATGTGATGGTCGAACCGCGCGCGCCCGTGTCGAGAACCGGAACGTTCTTGAAGATATTGCCGACGAATTCCTTCGCCTTGTCCTGCGATCCGTATTTCTTCAGCGCGTAGCCCCAGGCGCCGAGATAGTTCCAGCGCGCGCCGCCCGAGGTCTTCGGATTCGGGGTGATGACGCTGACGCCGCTCTTGATCAGATCGTCCCAGTCCTTGATGCCCTTAGGGTTACCCTTGCGCACGAGGAACACGATGGTCGATGTATAGGGCGACGAATTCTGCGCCAGACGCTTCTGCCAGTCCTTGGCCAGCAAGCCCTTGTTCGCGATGGCGTCGATGTCATAGGCGAGCGCGAGCGTGACCACATCGGCCTGCAGGCCATCGATCACAGAGCGCGCCTGCGCGCCCGAGCCGCCATGCGACTGCTTGATCTCGATGCTCTTGCCGGTTTCCTTCTGATAGGACGCCGCGAAGGACTTGTTGAAATCGACATAGAGCTCGCGCGTCGGGTCGTACGACACGTTAAGCAGCGAAACATCTGCCGCGTGCGCCGATGTTGCAATTAAGAGACCCGCAATGACGGGAAGAATACGACGGACCATTTTGATCTCCATCCAACCTGACAACACGATCGTTATGAGGTCGGGGCAAAATCTTGAAGAAGCACCGCCAAGTCAACGAAACCAGTTTCCAATGTTGGCGGCATGACGGCAGCAATGTGCTATGAATATGCCTTCGTACGGATACCGTATCGCGAGCCAGCAATTTGTCATCACCTAACGGCGCGAGAGCCGTTGGAATGCGGCGAATTAGCGCGCGCTCTCCGAATGCCGCAATTGCATGCGCTGATGCAATGCCGTGATGCGACCGTCACCGGTCGGTTGATAAAACACCGAATACCGCTTCACAGTTGCCGCGAAGGCTTCCGCGTCGGCATCCTTCTTCACCTCGAACGAATCGAATCCGGCGCGCAGCATGATCACGAACTGGTCACGCAGCACCTGTCCCGTGGCACGCAATTCACCCTTGAACTTGTAACGCTCGCGTAACAGGCGCGCCTGGCTGTAGGCGCGGCCGTCGCGGAACGTCGGGAAAACCAGCGCGACGACGGCGAGCTTGCCGATCCAGGGCAGCAGGTCCTCGGGATCCCGGTTGTTCGGCCAAATCACGCCGGTCGGGCTGTTGCGCGCGACCAGCGCTTCAGGATCGGCAAGGAACCGCGCAGCCGGAATCAGCGCCGGACCTTCGATCGGAATTTCGCTGTCGTCGGCCACGTGGGTGTAGCTGTCGGCAACAATCTTGCCTTGCTTAACGAGTGGCATAAACGCGCTCCTTGAACGGCTCGACGCCGAGGCGTTCGACAGTCTGGACAAACAATTCGTCCGGCCGGGCACGCAGTGCCAGATAGGCCTCGACGATATCCTCAATGACGTCAGCGACCTCGGCAAAAGGCACTGCCGGCCCGATCAGCGTACCGACCACGGCATGCTCGTCGGCACGGCCGCCGATCGTGATCTGGAAGAATTCCTCGCCATTCTTTTCCACGCCGAGAATGCCGATATGGCCGACATGGTGATGACCGCAGGCATTGATGCAGCCGGAGATGTTGATATGCAGCCGGCCGATCAGCTCGGCGAGATCGTGATTGGCAAAGCGTCGCGTCAGCTCCTGCGCGATCGGGATCGAACGCGTATTGGCCAGCGAGCAGTAGTCGAGGCCAGGGCATGCGATGATGTCCGTAACCAGATTCACGTTCGGCGTCGCAAGACCGAGCTTGTCGAGCTGCCGCCACAGCGCCGGCAGGTCGCGCTTGGCAACATTGGGCAGCGCGAGGTTCTGCTCATGGCCAACGCGGATTTCGCCGAAGGAATATTTGTCGGCGAGATCGGCGACCGCATCCATCTGGTCGGCCGTGGCATCGCCAGGAGGTCCGCCTACCGGCTTCAACGATAGCGTGACGATGGCGTACCCGGTCCGCTGATGCGGTGCGACCGAGTTATTGAGCCAGCGCGCAAAATGCGGATCAGCGGAGGCCGCCGTCAGCTCATCCGGCGTATCGGAAAGCGTCTGATAATGCGGATAGCTGAAGCGCGAGCGAATATCCTCGACAACCTCGTTGTCCAGCGCCAGCGCGCTGTCGCGCGTCGCCAGCCATTCGTCCTCGACCTCGGCTGCGAATTTCTCGATGCCGAGTTCGTGGACGAGAATCTTGATGCGCGCCTTGTAGATGTTATCGCGGCGGCCGTACTGGTTGTAGACGCGCAGGATGGACTCGACATAGCTCAGAATGTCGCGGCCGTGCACGAACGGCTTGATCACCTTGCCGATGAACGGCGTGCGGCCGAGGCCACCGCCGACCAGCACTTCGAAGCCGGTCTCCCCGGCCCCGTTCTTGTGAATCCGCAGCCCGATGTCATGCACCTTGATCGCCGCGCGATCATGGGCCGACGCCGTGATCGCAATCTTGAACTTACGCGGCAGGAACGAGAACTCCGGATGCATGGTCGAATACTGCCGCAGCAATTCCGCCCAGATTCGTGGATCCTCAATCTCGCCCGGCGCAACGCCGGCCCATTGGTCGGTGGTGACATTGCGCATGCAATTGCCCGAGGTCTGCATGGCGTGGATGCCGACCGAAGCGAGATCTTCCAGCGCATCCGGCAGATCGGCGAGCTTGATCCAGTTGAACTGGATGTTCTGCCGCGTAGTGAAGTGGCCATAGCCGCGGTCATAGCGTCGCGCCACATGGGCCATCTTGCGCAGTTGCGGCGATGACAGCGTGCCATAGGGAATGGCGACGCGGAACATATAGGCGTGAAGCTGAAGATAGACGCCGTTCATCAACCGCAGCATCTTGAACTCGTCTTCGGTGAGTTCACCTGCGAGACGGCGCTTCACCTGATCGCGGAATTCCGAGACACGCTCGTTGATCAGCGTGCGATCGATTTCATCATAAGCATACATAGTTCGGGTGCCTTAAGCCGAGGCCGGAAGATCGATGGTGACGCCCTTGCGGCGAATCTGTTCACGGAGGTTGCCGGGCTCGACCGTGCCGTTGTCGTTCACGGCGACCGGCGCGATATAGGGACCGATGGCGCCAACGTCATCGGCTGCAGATTCGGCGAGCAACGCGCGCGCATCGTCGGCAGTGCGCACGATGGCTGCCTGCGCGAGATCTGTGGTCCAGCCGCGATGAGCATCGCGATAAATCACAACGCCGTCCCAGGTGCGATTAGCTGTCACCACGGACGGACCGGCGATCTTGATTTTCTGTTGCAGTGGAGAGGTCATTCGGCAGCCACCAATAAATCTGAAGCGAGTTTGTTGATCTGGACGGCCTGCCATGGCGCGGAATGCGCCACGACATCGCCAATGATGAGAATGGCCGGACCGCCGTCGATCTGCTCGACCAGCGCCGAGAGATTATCGAGCAAGCCGACTGCGGCCTGCGCATCCGATCGCGTCACGCGCGCGAACACACCGACAGGAGTTTGCGGCGAGCGCCCCGCCGCCAGCAGTCCAGACCGGATCGCGGGCGCAGCTGTCATGCCCATGTAAACAACGACGGTCATTTTCTCGTCGGTAAGCGTCGACCAATCGACCTGGTCGGCGTCCTTTTCCTTATGCGCCGTCAGGAAGGTGATGCGCAGCGCCTCACCGCGATAGGTCAGCGGCGTTTCGAACATGGCGGCGGCGCCAAGGCCTGCTGTGATGCCGGGAATGACGGAGTAGGCAACACCCGCTCCGCGCAGCGCTTCGATTTCCTCGCCACCGCGCCCGAAGACAAAGGGATCGCCGCCCTTCAAACGCACGACGCGTTGCCCGGCTTTCGCGGCTTCGATCAGCAATTTGTGAATCGCGTTCTGACCGATGCCGGGCTTGCCGACCCGGCGGCCCACCGGCACGCGGGACGCATCGCGGCGAATGCGGTCGAGCACTTCGGGCGACACCAGCTCGTCGTAGAACACGACGTCAGCATCCTGCAGCGCGCGGAGCGCCTTGATGGTGAGGAGATCCGGATCGCCGGGTCCGGCACCGACCAGCGTGACGTGACCTTCGACGACACCGGTTTCAGGCGCCCCCGCATAGCCCGACAGATCATTGATATCCGTCAGTGCCTTCGCGGCCTCGGCGCCCTTGCCGGCAAGCACCAGAGCTCCGATCGGCCCATCGACGATACGCTCCCAGAACCGGCGGCGCAGCAGCCCATCGGAAATCTTCGCATTGATCGGCTTGCGCCAGCGGCCGATGAAACCTGCGAGGTCGCCGATCCGCGCCGGCAGTATCGCCTCGATCTTTTCACGCACACGCCGCGCCACAACCGGCGACGAACCGCCCGTGCCGACGGCGACGACCACATCACCGCGATCGACGATGGCCGGAAAGATGAAAGTGGAGTGCGCGAGTTCGTCCATCACATTGACAGGCACGCCCGCTGCCCTGGCGCGAGCCGCCACGGCATGACCGACTTCACCGGCGCCGGCGCACAGCACGGCGATCACCCCGGTCAGGTCGGCGGTCAGTGGATCACCGTCGGCATGCTCGATCCGCGCCACGCCGCCGGCATCGAGACCGGACGTGCCGCGATTGCCATCCGTCGCATACCAGCGAATCCGTGCGCCAGCCGCCAGCAGCAGCCGCAACTTGGCGCGCACGAACTCGCCCTGACCGATCAGAAGGATCGGCCCGGTCTGCAGATCGAGGAACACAGGCAAAAAGCGCATCCACACTCCGCTGCCCCGAAGTTCGGGATTGACTGGAATTATATTCTATATATCCCTTGAATAGACTGAGCAAAGAGAAGATTTTTTCTTCTTTAGTCCGTTCTAATTGTAGAATTTTTACCCTCGAACACCAAGCACCGTAGATGCTTCTTCTTGAAGACGGTCTAGCCACGCGGAAGCTGCCCATCGCATCGCCTGCGCCCGTCTCCATTGCAGAGCAAATTCCGGACCGCTGGCCGGGCAAAACGCCGCAGCGTCGGCCATCAACAATCCTGCCGACCGACATCTGATCCACTCATAGGGGACCTGCCTTGAACCGCTTCATCATCGCCCTGATCACCGGACTTGGTGCGCTCACCACCGGTATCGTCTCGACCGCACAGGCACAGACGCCAACCACATTGCTCAATGTCTCCTATGACATCTCGCGCGAGCTCTATGCCGAGATCAACACTGCTTTCGCCAAGCAGTGGAAGGCCAAGACCGGCCAGGACGTCACCATCAATCAGTCGCATAATGGCTCGTCGCGCCAGGCGCGTTCGATCCTCGAAGGCCTTGAGGCCGACGTAGTGACCTTCAACCAGGTCACTGACGTGCAGGTGCTGTATGATCGCGGCAAGCTCATCCCGCCCGATTGGGCCAAGCGGCTGCCGAACAATTCCTCGCCCTATTATTCGCTACCGGCCTTCCTGGTGCGCGCCGGCAATCCAAAGGGCATCAAGGACTGGGACGATCTGGTGAAACCGGGTGTACAAGTGATCTTCCCGAACCCGAAGACCTCTGGCAATGCGCGCTACACCTATCTGGCCGCCTACGCCTTCGCGAAGAACAAGTATGGCGCCGACAAGGCCGACGACTTCATCAAGAAGCTGTTCGCCAATGTCCCGGTATTCGACACCGGCGGCCGTGCCGCGACCACGACCTTTGTCGAGCGCGGCACAGGCGACGTATTGATTACCTTCGAGGCGGAAACCTCGTCGATCCGCGATATTGCCGGCAAGGACAAGTATCAAGTCGTCGTACCGCCGACCAGCGTGCTCGCCGAGTTCCCCGTCACTGTGGTCGACAAATATGCCGACAAGCACGGTACGAAAGCGCTCGCCACCGCCTATCTCGAATTCCTGTATTCGCCGGAAGGCCAAGACATCGAGGCCAAGGGCTATAACCGCGTCACCGATGCAAGCGTGATGGCGAAGTACAAGGACAAGTTCGCCGAGGTGAAGCTCTACCGCGTCGAGGATGAGTTTGGCGGCTGGGACAAGCTCAACACCGAACATCTCAATGCCGGCGCGAAGCTGGATCAATTGTTCGGCGGGAAGTGAGGCGCCCGGCGCCACACTTCGCCTGTCGTCGCCCGGTCAAGCCGGGCGACGACAGCAACCTTTTCCAGGAGCCGCGCCAAACGCCAGCCTCATCCTGAGGAGCCGCGCTTTGCGCGGCGTCTCGAAGGATGGCGGCCCGCTCCGGACCACGCCAGCTCATGGTTCGAGACGTCGCCGAAGAGGCGCCTCCTCACCATGAGGACGGAGTGTAGGCGCCCCGCATTCCTTTTCCGCGTAAATCGTCTATGAGAGCCCCCAGCGGCTTCACACACGGATCCATCCGCCTTGCGACGTAGCGTCATTCCAGGTTTCGGGCTCTCGCTCGGCATCACCGTCCTGTATCTCGGGGCGATCGTGCTGCTGCCGCTGTGTGCGCTGATCCTGAAAGCCTCGGATGTCGGGCTCGCGCAGTTATGGGGCATCCTGTCGTCGCCGCGCACGCTGTCGGCGATCCGCGTCACCGTGACAATGGCGCTGGCCGCCACGCTGTTCAATGCGATCTACGGCCTGCTGCTCGCCTGGGTGCTGGCGCGCTATGAGTTTCCCGGCAAGCGCATTCTCGATGCGCTGGTCGATGTCCCCTTTGCACTGCCTACCGCAGTGGCCGGTCTCGCACTGACTGCACTGTTCTCGAAGAACGGCTGGCTCGGCGGACCGCTCGATGCGCTCGGCATTCAGGTCGCCTATGCTCCGCTGGGCATCGCCATCGCCATGGCCTTCACCAGCGTTCCCTTCGTGGTCCGTACAGTGCAGCCGGTGATCGAGGACCTCGGCTCCGACGTCGAGGAAGCAGGCCGCTCGCTTGGCGCCAATGATCTGCAGATCCTCTGGCGCGTGATCTTTCCCGCGATCTTCCCGGCCTTCCTCGCCGGCTGCTCGCTGTCATTCGCGCGCAGCCTCGGCGAATTCGGCGCCGTGATCTTCATCGCCGGCAACCAGCCGATGAAAACCGAGATCGTTGCTCTGCTCACTTACATCCGGCTCGAGGAATACAATTACGAGGCCGCCGCCGCGATCGCCGTGGTGATGCTGGCAATGGCCTTTGCGATGCTGATCATCACCAATGCCGTACAGGCCTGGAACCTGCGCTATCTCGGCCGGGGAGACGCGTAATGCCGCGCCCCACCAGTGAACGCGCCCATACCGAATGGATGGTAACGCCCGTCGGCGCCGGCCCGGTGATGCGCCGCGTGGTGCTCGGCGTCGTCGCAGTGCTGACGCTCCTGTTCCTGATAGCGCCATTGGCGCTGATCTTCAGTTCCGCGCTGTCGCAGGGCGTCGGTGCATTTTTCAATAGCCTCACCGAGCCCGGCACCCAGCACGCGATCCTGCTGACAGTGATCACTGCGCTCATCGCTGTCCCGATCAATGTCGTCTTCGGTCTGGCGGCCGCATGGACGGTGACGAAATTCGAATTTCCGGGTCGCACCCTGCTGATCTCACTGATCGAGCTGCCCTACTCGATCTCGCCCATCGTCGCCGGCGTCGCCTATCTGTTCGTCTATGGCACGCAGGGCCTGTTCGGCCCGATTATCGAAATCCTCGGCATCAAGGTGATGTTCGCGCTGCCGGCCATCGTGCTGGCCAGCATGTTCGTGACCGCGCCGTTCGTGGCCCGCGAGCTGATCCCGTTGATGCAGGTGCAGGGCACCGACGAGGAAGAAGCAGCCGTCACGCTCGGCGCGTCTGGCTTTGCGACCTTCCTGCGCGTCACGCTACCGAATGTGCGCTGGGCCGTTCTCTATGGCGCTATTCTGTGCAATGCGCGCGTGATGGGCGAATTCGGCGCGGTGTCCGTTGTGTCCGGCAATGTCCGCGGCCAGACCACGACGCTCCCCCTGCAGATCGAACTTCTGTATCAGGACTACAACGTCGCAGGCGCCTTCGCCGCGGCGACGGTGCTGACCGCCGTGGCGCTGCTCACCATCGTGATCAAACTGGCGCTGGAACGCCTCTCGCCAGACCACGCACAGGCCGCGGCCCGGCCGCCCGGCCACTGATCCCTTTAGGGGACTTCTCACCGGGTAGCCTTGGCGCTAAAAGGTCCCATGGGCGCCGCGGTTTGGCGCCGTTTATGCTGATACTCCCTGAAAATAGAGCAGAATTGCCGCTTCTCGCGAGAAAGACACCATGAAACGCATCGACGCCCACGGACTGCAGATCGCCCCCGTCCTGTACGACTTCATCGCCAAGGAAGCCGCCCCCGGGACCGGCATTGCGCCGGATGCGTTCTGGGCCGGTGTCGCCGGTCTCATCACGGACCTGGGCCCGAAGAACCGCGAACTGCTCAAGGTGCGCGATACGATGCAGGCCAAGATCGATGCCTGGCATCTGGCGAACAAGGGCGCCTTCGACATGAATGCCTATACGGCGTTCCTCAAGGAGATCGGTTATCTCCTGCCAGAACCGGCAACCAAGCAGGTCGAGACTGCCAATGTCGATATCGAGATCGGCCAGATCTGCGGCCCGCAGCTCGTGGTGCCGCTGACCAATGCGCGCTACGCACTGAATGCCGCAAATGCGCGCTGGGGCAGCCTCTATGACGCCTTCTACGGCACCGATGCGATCCCGCATGATCCGTCTGAAGGTGGCAAAGGCTACAACAAGGCACGCGGCGACAAGGTCATCGCCAAGGCAAAAGCCTTCCTCGACCAGGCAGCACCGCTCGCCACCGGCAGCCACACCGATGTCACGGCCTACAGCATCATCGCGGGCCAGCTCTCGGCCAAGCTCAAGAGCGGCAACCTCACAGCGCTGAAGAACGAGGGCCAGCTCGCCGGCTATCTCGGCGATCACACAGCGCCCAACGCGATCCTGCTCGTCAATAATGGCCTGCATATCGAAGTGCAGATCGACCGCACCAGCCCGATCGGCAAGGACGATCCGGCTGGCGTTTCGGACATGCTGATGGAAGCCGCCGTCTCCACCATTCTCGACATGGAAGACAGCGTCGCCACCGTCGATGCCGAGGACAAGGTACTGGTCTATCGCAACACCCTCGGCCTGATGAACGGCACGCTGTCGGCCGATTTCGACAAGGGCGGCAAGACGCTGACCCGCGCGCTCAATGCCGACCGCACCTACAAGACGCCGGCCGGAGGTGATCTCGTGCTGCACGGCCGCAGCCTCATGCTGATGCGCAATGTCGGCCATCACATGTTCACCGACGCCGTGCTCGACAGCAAGGGTGAGGAAATCCCCGAAGGCCTGCTGGATGCCGCCGTCTCCGGCCTGATCGGCATCCACGACGTCAAGAGCACCGGCCAGCTGCGCAACAGCCGCACTGGCTCGATCTATATCGTCAAGCCGAAGATGCATGGCCCCGATGAAGTCGCCTTCGCCTGCGAGATCTTCGGCCGCGTCGAGAAGATGCTGTCGCTGCCCGAGAACACGATGAAGGTCGGCATCATGGACGAGGAGCGCCGCACCACGGTGAACCTCAAGGCCTGTATCCAGAATGCGTCGAAGCGCATCATGTTCATCAACACCGGCTTCCTCGACCGTACCGGCGACGAAATCCACACGTCGATGGAAGCGGGTGCGATGATCCGCAAGAACGACATGAAGGCGACGCCGTGGATCAAGGCCTATGAAGAGTGGAACGTGGATACCGGCCTGCTCGACGGCCTGCCCGGCCATGCGCAGATCGGCAAGGGCATGTGGGCCGCGCCGGACAAGATGGCGGACATGCTGACCCAGAAGATCGGCCATCCGCAGGCCGGCGCTACCACTGCATGGGTGCCCTCGCCCACGGCCGCGACGCTGCATGCCCTGCACTATCATCAGGTCGGCGTCATCGAACGGCAGAAAGAACTCGCCAAGGGCGGCCCCCGCGGCAAGCTCAGCGACATCCTCACCATCCCGGTGTCGCAGTCGAACTGGGCGCCGGATGATGTGAAGCAGGAGATCGACAACAACTGCCAGGGCATTCTGGGCTATGTCGTGCGCTGGATCGACCAGGGCGTCGGCTGCTCGAAGGTGCCGGACATCCATGGCGTCGGCCTGATGGAAGACCGCGCCACGCTGCGCATTTCCGCACAGCATCTCGCCAATTGGCTGCATCAGGGCGTCATCACCAGGGATCAGGTGATGGAATCGCTGAAGCGCATGGCGGTCGTGGTCGATGAACAGAACAAGGGCGATGCGATCTACAAGAACATGGCGCCGTCCTTCGATGGCGTCGCGTTCAAGGCGGCTTGCGATCTGATCTTCGAAGGCCGCACCCAGCCGAACGGCTATACCGAATACATCCTCACCGCGCGTCGCCGCGAGGCAAAAGCTCTGGCCTGATTGCAAGAGGCACGATCAATAAAAGCCCCGGCAAATCGCCGGGGCTTTTTTGTGAGTTCGTTTCGTTAGAACACCGCGATGTATTTCAACAGCGAGATCACACCGAGGACGATGACGACGACGCGGCAGATCTGCTTGGCGCGGCCATCGATCGGCAACAGGCTGATCAAGTACAGAATGAGAATGACGACGAGGAAGGTAATGAGAGCGCCGACGAGCATATGAAATCCCCCAGACAGATTGACGTGAATCGAACGACGTCCAGCGCCGCTAGCGTGTGCGCCATCAACGCGCTCGACCTCTCCGGGTTCCATGCTCGGAACAGCCGCCTGTTTCACCGCAGGAAATCGGCAGATCCGCGCGGCTTAACCGGGTGAACAACGTGGCGCGGATTACTCTCGCGCCACCACCGGCATGCGCTCATACTTCGCCTGCAGCGATGGCGATACCGGCGACATGTTGAGCGATGCGCCGCGCTTGTCGGCGCCGCGACCCGTGACCATCAATCCATCGGCGCCAGCGACAATATCGCCCTTGCGCAAGGTCGGATCGTTTTCGAGCTTCACAGGTGCCAGTCCCATCTGGTCCTTGCCGTTACACGTACATCCCGCCACCAGCTCTGTGCGATACTTGAATGCATTCGGCAGGTCCGAATAGGGCTTGCCGCTATCCGTTGCTGCGGTGTCGATACTGCTGCCGTAGACGACTTTGGTCTCGCTGGCCGGGCAGAAATTATTGCATGACGCTGCGCGGCTCTGGTTGTCGCTTGCCGTGATCGGAAAGTAGCGGCCGTCACAGGTGCGCACGCAGAAGGCCTGACGACCGCCGCTTGCCGCGCGAGGGCGCTGTTCCTGCACCGGCGGACCTTCATTGACGAACGGCAACGAAATGTCTGGCCCACGGCCACGCGCAATGCCGCCGAACAGTGCCGAAAAGAAATCCTGCGCCTGTGCCGGAACAGCACTCAACATGATCGCCGCTATCGCGCCAAGGGCCATCCGTTGTCCTGAAAGTCGGGTCATGAGGCCTCCAACGCGGTATCAAAGCGGGATAATTCTCAGTAGAGAGACGACGCCGAAAGGTTCATCGCCTGACGGCCCGGGACCTGCTGCGTGGCAGGACGAACCGAAATCGAGGTCACGCTTCGCACTGCCGGAGCCGTACGTGCCTCGTAGCGCGGCGCACCGGCCTTCGGCAGCACCACAACCTTGGTACCAACGCTGACGCGGCTGAACAGATCCTGCACATCTTCATTGGTCAGGCGGATACAACCCGACGACACGAATTTGCCGATGGTCGACGGGTCATTGGTGCCATGGATGCGATAGGCGCTGGAGCCGAGATACATCGCACGGGCACCGAGCGGATTGCCGGGACCGCCAGCCATGAAGCGCGGCAGATAGGGCTGGCGCGCAATCATTTCCTGCGGCGGATGCCAATCCGGCCATTCCGCCTTGCGCGTGATGGTCTGCGTGCCCGACCAGGTAAAACCCTCGCGGCCGACACCGACACCGTACCGGATCGCCCGGTTGTTGCCGAGCACGTAATAGAGCTGGGTGTTGCCCGTATCGATGATCACCGTACCTGGCGCTTCGCGGGTCATGTAGCTGACTTCAGCGCGGCGCAGGCGCTCGGGGAGAGCGGCATCCATGTTCTCCCGCACCCGCGGGGCAGCCATCACATCGTCGTCCGGTGGAAACGCGCTTAGCGCAGCCGGCCCATAGTTCATGACCTGCGCCGATGCGCTGGAGATGAACGGCGGAGCTACGATTAGAGCGGCTGCAACAACGAGCGCGCCTGTGAGACGCAGCGAAAGCGTGCGGTTTTCGGACTGTGACATGTGACTGCCCCGTTTGGCGACGCGTCATCGTCGTGATGACCGCAACCAACTGCGCCGAAGCCTCGCGGTTCCCTCCCCGCGGGCTTTCGTCGAATGATTTGTCAACCAAGGAGCCATCACGAAACCGCGACGGAACTTTTGCATTGTCGTCGTGTTGTAGAGCCCGATCGCATGTCGGCGATCTGACGCGCGAATGATCGGCGCGAACAAGTGGCGGCATGTCGGGACAGCTCATGAGTGAAGTACGCGCTCTTCCCGAAAAGCCTGCAGGCGCGCCGGTGCCCGAGAGCAAGATCGAGCAACCGCCGGTATTCCGCCGCGCCGAAGTGGTTGCTTTCACGCTGGTTTCGCTGCTGGTGATCACCGTGATTACGGTGCTCTATGTCGCCAAGGCATTCTTCCTGCCAATCGTGACAGCCTTCATCATTGGCACCATGTTGTCGCCTGCGGCGAACTTTCTCGAAAAGCGTCGCATTCCGCGATCCGTTTCGGCAGTCCTGATTGTTATCCTGGTCTGCGCCGGGCTCGCCTTCATCGTGGGGCTTATTTCATCCCCGCTGATGGAATGGACGACGCGGCTCCCCGAACTAGGTTCGCTGCTCAAGAACAAGCTGCATGTCTTTGACCGACCGCTGGCGCTGTGGCACCAGATACAGAGCATGTTCGGCAGCACCGAAACGCTTGCCACGACGAAGTTCGAATTGCCCAAGATCGACTGGGTACAGCCCACCGTCGAATTCCTGTCGCCGACCTTCACCGAATTCCTGCTGTTCTTCGCCACGCTGGTCCTGTTCATCGCCAGCTGGACGGACTTGCGCCGTGCGCTGGTCATGAACTTCGCCGATCATGAATGGCGGCTGCGGACGCTGCGCATTCTCAATGCCATAGAGACCAGCCTCGGCGATTATCTGCTGATGGTCACCATGATCAATTTCGGCGTCGGCATTGCCACCGGCGTGATCTGCGCGGCCACCGGCACGCCCAATCCCGCCGGCCTCGGCGCGCTGGCCGCCACCCTCAACTACTTCCCAATCATCGGCCCGATCGCGATGTTCGTCATTCTGGTCGTGGTCGGGATCATTTCGTCATCGACGATCGCTGCAGGCATGATCGCTCCGCTGCTGTTCGTGGGCCTCACTTTCATGGAGGGCCATTTCATCACGCCGACGATCATCGGACGCAAACTGCAACTCAATGCGCTGGCGGTGTTCATAGGGCTGGCGTTCTGGACGTGGCTCTGGGGGCCGATGGGCGGCTTTCTGGCGGCGCCAATCCTGATCGTCGGGCTGATCCTGAAGGAGCATTTGATGCCGATCAATTCGCCGCAGTTGCCGCCGGATTAATCCAGCTCTACTGATGGAACCTACGGTCTAACCGGGCGTTTCTGCATTGGATTTTCAGTATCAGGGGAGCTTCGCATGGCGGATATCGATGGCCTGGATGAACTCAGGAAACTGACCGACAAAGCAACCTTTAGCCGCCTTCAGAAGGATCTCACCGCCGTGAAAAACGATGTTGCAGCCCTGACCGAACAGATCACAGACGCCCTCAATGCCTTTACCGGTCAGGCCACCAAACAGGCCCGCCGCGGCGTCCAGCAGGCACGTGCCAACGCCGAAGACATGATGTCTGACATGCGGGAGCGCGGCAGCGCCGCCTATGATGCCGCGCATGACGCCGCCTATTCGCTGGAAGAAACGCTGGAAGACAGCATCACCCAGCGCCCGCTCGCCGCGGTCGGTCTGGCGCTCGGACTCGGCGTACTGATAGGAATGGCCTGGCGTCGCTGAGCCACATGCCAAATATTGGGATCGGAATGAACTGGCGGTGCCCATGGGTGCCGTCAGTTTTCTTTGTATTTTAGAATTCCGCGTTCGGGGGCTTCCATGTTGAAGGGTATTATCGACGATCTGAAGAGCAGCACGGGCGACAGCCTGCGCATGACATCCCTCATGGCAATGGCGGGCTTTGCCGGCTTCGTGGCCTTGTGCTTCCTGTGTGCTGCGGCCTTCGTCGCGATGATGCAGCGCTACGGCGTCATCGAGGCTTGCCTCACTATTGCGGGCATCTTCGTGGTCATCGCGGCGATCTTCGCCCAGATCTATGCCACCAGACAGAAGCGTGCCCGTGAGCGTGCAGCCGCTGCCGCGCGGGCAGCCGCACGAGCTGCTGCCAATGCACCGTTGATTGATCCGATGATGGTAGCGACCGGCATTCAGATCGCGCGCACGCTGGGCCTGAAGAAGCTCATTCCGCTATTGGCGCTGGCAGGCGTTGCACTCGGGTATATGGCCAATCGCAACAGCGCTGCGGCCGACGAAGACGACACAAACGAAACCGGCGACCCCGATGAGGCCGCCGGCGATTGATACAAATTGTTCAAATGACGATCAGGTTACACAGCGACCAGGCTGCAGGATCTTGGCCATCTCGCTAAGCACGCTCACCGGAGGTTCGCAGCCCACGGCAGCACGCTGCGGTTTGGCGTTCACGGGAACCGTACGGACATTAGCGGCCTCGTTCTTGGCCGGAGCGACTACGGGCGCTGCGCCCAGGCGCAAAAGTACCGACGTATCTGAGAGACCCTGAACACGGAACGACAGCGTCTGGCTCTGCTCGTTTGCCGTGATCATGGTCCCCCGATCGCCTTTGGCGGCCCGGTTGACGCCGCTGGCAGCGGCTCTGTCTGAATCGGTCAACGTGCCCCGCAGGTCGTTGCCGGATGCATACTGAATGGCGCCGAACATGGTCGCGCCTGCGGCCATTCCCAAAACCAAGCTGGATACTTTTGACATCTGAGGCCTCGCCTGCCCTGCGCGACGTCGTTGCGTCGCGTCCATAATAGGAACGTGCGTCAAGGCTCCAGGTTCAAAAACGGCGATCACTTAACCGTGTGTTAAATATTCTGCGTTGGCCGGGAACGGTTTCCAGCGACGCGCGTCATTCAGACAGTCGGTCGTCCCCTGCCCCAATTGACCGGCGACGCGGGGTGTAGCTGTGGTGATGCCAGCTACATCCCGCATTTTTTTGCGGGATAGGTAAGCCTCTCTCACCCTTCAGAAGATATCGCGGGCAACGGTATCTCCCTGCCCGCGACATTCGGTTCATCAGCTTTTCCGGGTTATTTCTTGCTCATCACCATCGGGCACGCGCTCGCCGAAAGCGACGGAAAAGCTTCCTCGCTTGTCACCGTCGCGAGGATCTTGAACACGTCATAGGGATCACTGAGCTCGCTCTGCTTCTTCACCTCGGCGAGATACATGTCGTGAACCATCAGATTGTCCGGGCGCAGCTTGCCGTTGCGCAGGAAGGCGTCGTTGAAGGTACGGCCCTGCAGGTCTTTCACAACCGCAGCGGGATCCTTGGTATTGGCAGCTTCCACAGACTTGATGTAGTTCAGCGTCGATGAATAGACGCCGGCCTGCATCATGCTCGGCGGCTTGCCCATCTTGGCCGCATAGCGCTTGGCGAATTCGCGCGTGCGATCGTCCATATTCCAGTAGAAGCCGGACGTCACCAGCAGGCCCTGCGCGCTCTTGAGGCCGACGCTGCGGATGTCATTCACGTCGATCAGGAGTGCGATCATTTTCTGGCCGCCGCTCAGCAGGCCGAATTCCTCGGCCTGCTTGATCACGTTCTGCGTATCACTGCCGGCATTGGCGACGGCGATCACCTTCGCGCCCGACGATTTTGCCGTCAGTAGCTGCGAGGAGAAATCGGCGGTGTTGATCGGATGCAATGCGTGGCCGAGCGACTTGCCGCCGCCCTTGGTCACGACCTCCGTCACGTCGCGCTCGAGCGCATGGCCGAAAGCATAGTCGGCTGCGATGAAAAACCAGGTGTCGTTGCCCTGCTTCAGCAATGCCTTGCCGCCGACATTGGCGAGCGCATAGGTGTTGTAGGTCCACTGGATGAAGTTCGGCGAACAGAACTTTCCGCTCAGATCCGCCGAGCCGCCGGCGGACGTGATGAACATCTTGTTGCGCTCTTTGGCGAAAGTCTGCACGGCGATGCAGACCGACGACACCGGCACGTCGAGAATGACATCGACGCCTTCCTGATCGTACCACTGGCGCGCAATATTGCCGCCAACGTCGGGCTTGTTGAGATGGTCGGCGGAAATCAACTGGATCGACTTGCCGAGCGCCTTGCCACCGCATTCATCGATGGCAAGCTGCGCTGCCGCGACCGATCCTGCGCCGCCATTGTCGGCGAACAGCCCGGTCATGTCGGTGAGCACGCCGAACTTCAGCGGCGTATCCGCCGCGGCACGAACGATGGCCGGCGAAAAGATGGCCGTGCTGACACCGGCTGCGCCGAGGCCAGCCAGGAATGTACGCCGCTTCATATTAATCCTCCCTGTTTTTGTTTCTTATACGAAAAGCATCATCGTCTTCTTGAGACGAAGATCATGGTGGACTGGATGGCGCCCCTCTAGCCGGAAGCTCCAGTTCAAGCAGCGCAGAGCTCAATGACTTCCCGTGCGTATCCAGCGCGAGCGATCGCACCACACCGCCACCGAGTGCACCCGTCAGCACGAAATTCAACGCACCAAGCGCCGGCAATTCATAACGAGCGACGGTGCCAGTGATCGTGTTGCTGAAATGCTGCGCGACATGACCTGCGGTCACATGTTCAGCCAGAAAGCCGAAGTCACAAGCATCGAATGCGATGACGGAGATGTTAGACGTATCGCCCTTGTCGCCGCTGCGCGCATGCGCGATCTCACGGAGCTTCATGCTCACGCCTCCATGAACGTGACTGATGACGTCACGACAGTTTCGGGCAGCAGCGCCGAGGCAACGCCGACGATCTCACGGGCCGATTTCCAGGCACCGCCGCCGCCGGCAGGACCGTTGGTGTAGAGCGTCTCGACCTCGTTGCCGATCTTCACGGCCTCCGCGAACGAGTCCGTACGCCCCGCGACGCGAATGCGGACTTCATAGGGATCGTGGCCCTCGGCCAAGCCGTCACCATGCAGCGCATTGACGCCGATCAGATCGAAGCGGCTTTCCGTCATTTTCACGCCAGTAAGCGCGAGACGTTCACGCACGATGTCGAGTGCAAGCCGTCCGCGCGCAGCGGCATTGGCACCGGCGTAGGAGATTTCGCCCTCGCCGATATAGCTGTCGAGATAGCCGACCGAGGTCTTCAGCAGGCCGGTCTTGGGCGTGCCGCTTCCACCCGTGACATGAATGCGATCCGGCCCGACTTCCTCGACACGTACCTGCGAGAAATCGGCAACCACGTCCGGCTGGTAATAGCGAGCCGGATCGTGAATTTCGTAGAGCAACTGTTCCGTCACCGTCGCACGCGTGATTTGCCCGCCCGAGCCCGCCACCTTGGTGACGACGAGATCGCCATCCTCACGCACCTCGCCGATCGGAAATCCAAGTCGCGCGAGCCCCTGCACATCCTTCACACCGGGATCGGCGAAATAGCCGCCGGTGATCTGGCCAGCACATTCCAGGAGATGGCCGACCATGGTACCCTTGCCAAGCAGGTCCCAGTCATCCATCGCCCAGCCGAATTCATGAACCAGCGGTCCGAGAAAAAGCGCCGGGTCAGCCGCACGGCCGGTGATGACGACATCGGCACCGCCGGCAAGCGCCTCGGCGATGGGGGCGGCGCCTGTGTAGGCATTGGCTGAGATCACACGGTTGCCGAGCGCCTTGACCGAGCCGCCTTCGTCCAGCGCTACATCGGATGCGCGCGCCTGCGCCAGCACATCATCGCCGGTCACGGCCGCAACCTTCATTCCGGTCAGGCCCAACGCTTTGGCGATGTCACGCGTCGCTTGGGCTGCCGCGACAGGATTCGCCGCGCCCATATTGGTGACGATCTTGACGCCATTCTTCCTGCAGATCGGCAGCACCGCTTTCATACGATCGGCGAGCAGCGGATCGAAGCCGCCCTGCGGATCCTTCAAGCGGTCTTGTTGGGCCAGCGCGATGGTGCGTTCGGCGAGACACTCGAAGACGAGATAATCGAGGTTGCCGCTTTCCGCGAGTTCGATCGCCGGTTCGATCCGGTCCCCCGAATAGCCGGCACCGGATCCGATCCTGATGGTGCGCACGAGCAGTTCTCCCAGGATCGGACTACCCGCAGCCACATCGCCCATGGCGCGATCGCCGCATGTCCTCTCCCGATCTCTTTTGACGGACACGTCACGGGCCTGAGCAGGCGATCACGCGCATGTTGCTTTCGCGCATTGAAGCCAGAAGTCTCCCTCCATTCAATTGAATAAATTCTATCTCATTGATAGAAATTATCTATGGATGTAAATCTCCGCCAAATCCGGTCGTTCGTCGTCGTTGCCCAGACCGGCAGCTTCACGCGCGCCGCTGAACTGCTCCATC
Source organism: Tardiphaga sp. (assembly GCF_041424195.1). Lineage (NCBI taxonomy): Bacteria > Pseudomonadati > Pseudomonadota > Alphaproteobacteria > Hyphomicrobiales > Nitrobacteraceae > Tardiphaga > Tardiphaga sp. The sequence continues at coordinate 172,706 of NZ_JBGMOE010000190.1, forward strand.
TGGCGCAGCCGACGCTGACGGTTCAGATCAGGCGCCTCGAAGAAACGCTCGAGGTGAAACTGTTCGACCGCAACACCCGCTCCGTCGAACTCACCCGCATGGGCAGCGAACTGCTGCCGGTGTTCCAGCGCATGATCCGCGATCTTGATGCTGTGGTCGTGGATACCCGCGATATCGCCGCCAAGCGCCGCGGCGTGGTGCGGATCGCCGCGCTCCCGTCGGTCGCGGCAGGTGTGCTGCCCGAAGCCATCAAGTCGTTTCGTGAATTACAGCCCGGCGCGTCTTTCGTCCTGAAGGACGTGATCGCCAACCGCGTCCTGGATCTTGTCCGTTCCGAAGAAGTCGATCTCGGCATCATGGGCGGCAGCGTCACCGGCCACGATGTGGAAGTGCTGCTCGAAGTGCGCGATCGTATGCATGTGGTGTTTCCGGCAAAGCACCCGATCGGCGGAATCCGCAAGGTCACTATCGACGATCTGATGAAGTATCCGCTGGTGCTGATGGACCCCGCGACCAGCGTCCGCGCCGTCGTCGACAGCGCCTTCCTGACGGCGGGGCATATCGCGCAGCCGACCTGCGAGGCGACCTATATGATGACCGCCATCGCCATGGTGCGTGCCGGACTGGGTATCACCATCCTGCCGGGCTCCGCTCGCGAGATCGGCGCGGAGCCTGATCTCCGCTCGCGGCAGATCGACGTCGCGGATTTCTCCCGCGCAATCACCATCATCAAGAAAGCCGGGCGCACTCTGCCGCCAATCAGCGAAGCCTTTGGCGATCACCTCGCCACATCGATTGGCGCGCAGCCATCGTTTGCGCGCCGCTGACGCGCGATTACTTCATCGCTTCATAGACCGCGAAACTATAGGCGCCTTCCGGCTTCCTGGTAATCACGGGGTCCGATCCGCCCGACATCAACGTCGCGACCGTGCGGTCGTAATCCTTGACGTCGAGTTTGCCGTTGGCGTCGCCAAGCAGCTTGCTGACCTCGGTCATCATCCGTTTCTGATCCTTGGCGGTCTTGGCGCCGGTGGAGTCGCCGGCAAGGATGATCTTCACGGCTTCGTCGGGATTGGCCTTGGCATAGTCCCAGCCCTTCATCGATGCCTTCACGAACTTCGCCATCTTCGCAACGAAGGCAGGGTCCTTGAGATTCTTGTCGAGCACCCAGAGACCATCTTCCAGTGTGGCGACTCCCTCGTCCTCATATTTGAACACGGTGAGCTGGCTCGGCTTGTAGCCGCCGTCGATCACCTGCCAGTATTCGTTATAGGCCATGGTCGACACGCAATCGGCCTGCTTCTGCAGCAGCGGATCGACATTGAAGCCCTGCTTGATGATCTTCACGCCCGCCGGCGAACCATCCGTCTTGTAACCCAGCTTCGACATCCAGGAGAGGAACGGGTATTCGTTGCCGCCATACCAGACCCCGGTGACCTTGCCCTTCAGATCGGTGGGCTTCTTGATGCCGGTCTCGGCGCGGCAGGTGAGTTCGAGGCCAGACTTCTTGAAGGTCTGCGAGATATTCACGAGTGGCACGCCCTTCTCGCGCGAGGCCAGCGCCGACGGCATCCAGTCCACCACCACATCGGCACCGCCGCCGGCAATCACCTGCGGCGGCGCGACGTCGGGACCGCCCGGCTTGATGGTCACGTCGAGCCCGGCCTCCTTGTAGAAGCCCTTCTCCTTGGCAACGAAGTAGCCGGCGAACTGGGCCTGCGCGACCCATTTGAGCTGGACGGTGACCTTGTCTGCCGCCTGCGCGGAGCTAAGCGACAGCGCCATCGCCGCGCCAAGTACCATGATCTTCTTCATGCCCAACTCCGGAACTGGCGAACCTGCCGATCAGGCTCGCATGGATGGATGCCAAAACGTGGTTGCGCGCTCGGCGAGCGCAACAAGTCCATAAAACGCCATTCCCGCGATTGCGGCGAGCGCGATCTCTGCCCACACCATATCCAACGCCATACGCCCGGCTTCCGTCGAAATCCGAAAGCCGATGCCTTGCGTCGGCGTGCCGAAGAACTCCGCGACGATCGCCCCGATCAGGGCCAGTGTGGCATTGATCTTCAAGGCATTGAAGATGAAAGGTAGAGCAGCGGGAAGATACAACTTGATCAGAGTCTGTGCATAGCTCGCGCCATAGGAGCGCATCAGGTCACGCTCGATATCGCCGGCGGCCTGCAGGCCGGCCAGCGCATTCACCAGCATCGGGAAGAACGTCACCAGCGCCACGACGGCGGCCTTCGATGGCCAGTCGAAGCCGAACCACATGACCATGATCGGCGCCACGCCCACCAGCGGCAGCGCCGAGAAGAAGTTACCGAGCGGCAGCAGCCCACGGCCAAGAAATTCAAAGCGATGCGCGAGGATCGCCACCAGCAATCCCGAGGAGCAGCCTATCGTGTAGCCAATGAGCACACCGCGGATGAAGGTCTGCACAAAATCCGCGCCCAGCATCGACAGCGACGCCATGAACCTAGCAGCGGCGGCGCTCGGCGACGGCAGCAGCACCGGCGGCACGCCGGCGCCGCGCACCACGACCTCCCAAAGATAGAACACCGCCGCACCAAACAGCAGCGGGATGGCGAGGTCGATGGCCTTGCGGAAGCCGCTGTCGCGCGGCTTCAGCCCGGCCAATGCAACGACGCAGATCCACGACGCCAGCCAGACGCCGACCACCACCATCCAGAAGCCCGACGCGGCATCGCCGGCAATCAGGGGATCACGGAGCAGCATCAGGGTCATGCCTGCCGTGATGCCTGCGCCGATGAGACCGATCACGATCGCCGGCAGGCCGCGTAAGCCGGCGGCAAGGCCGAACACAAGAACGATCACGCCAGTGAGCAGGAATGTCGGCGGCCGCGCCATCAGGGCTGCGACAGGCACACCCGCAAGCGGCAGCGGCAGCATTAGCGTGATCAGCACGCACACCGCCGACATGATGAAGCCCAGCCGGATCTGGCGACGGTTCATGCCCGCCCCCCCATCCGCTGCGCGACCTTGCGTTCAGCGTAGCTCACGACGGCGATCAGGCTCGACGCCAGCACCGCGGCGGCCACCAGAGCGGACCAGATCTGAATCGTCTGGCCGTAATAGGAGCCCGCCAGCAAACGCGCACCGATGCCGGCTTCGGCGCCGGTCGGCAATTCGGCCACGATGGCGCCGATCAGCGAGATGGTGATGGCGACCTTGAGGCTGGCAAACAGATACGGCACTGCCGAGGGCCAGCGCAGTTTGGACAGCACCTGGCGCGGCGTCGCCGACCATGTGCGCATCAGATCCATCTGCATCGGATCCGGCGACGTGAAGCCTTTGACCATACCGATGGTGATGGGGAAGAAACTCAGATAGGCCGAGATGATCGATTTCGGCAGCAGACCCTGCAGTCCAATGGCGCCGAGCACCACGATGAAAATCGGCGCCAGCGCCAGGATTGGGACCATCTGCGAACAGATGATCCAGGGCATCAGGCTGCGCTCCAGCACGCGGCTATGGACGATGGCGAGTGCCAGCACGATGCCAAGCAGTGCGCCCAAGGCGAAACCGAGCAGCGTTGCCGAAAGCGTCACCATGGAATGATAGACAAGGCTGCGCGGCGCCGTCGGCGCGTAGCCGAACACGCCGTCCACGAAAGCGCCGACGACCTGATGCGGCGCCGGCAGCAGTGGCCGTTCAGCAATCATGGTGCCTGCCAGCAATTCCATGGTCGTATAGGGCGCTTCCTCGCGCTCGAAGCCGCCGCGCACCAATGACAGATTCATCAACACCGCGGCGACGTACCAGATGACGATTAGCACCGTGACCACCGTCACAACGGGCGCACTCCGCCTCACCCGCGGATGCCGGTGCCACGCAGTGCGCTCGACCGGCATCGCGAGGACCGTGCTACTCCTCATAGGAATGCCCGGCACGCAAGCCCGTGCGCACGCGCTGCGCGATCGCAATGAATTCGGGCGTCTCACGAATCTCCAGCGTACGGTCGCGCGGAAAGTTACAGTCGATGATATCGGTGATGCGGCCGGGCCGCGGCGACATCACAACGATTTTCGTTGAAAGAAATACCGCCTCCGGAATCGAATGGGTGACGAACAACACGGTCTTGCGGGTCTTGGCCCAGAGCTGCAGCAGCTGTTCGTTGAGATGATCCCGCACGATCTCGTCCAGCGCGCCGAACGGCTCGTCCATCAGCAACAATTCCGGATCGAAGGACAGCGCCCGCGCGATCGACACGCGCTGCTGCATGCCGCCCGAGAGCTGCCAGGGAAACTTGCGCTCGAAGCCGGTCAGATTGACCAGTGCGAGATAGCGCGCCGCGCGCTGCTTCTGTTCGGTCGGCGAGAAGCCCATCAGCTCCAGCGGCAGCTTGAGATTGGCCTCGATGCTGCGCCAGGGAAACAATGCGGGCGCCTGAAACACATAGCCATAGTTACGGCCGAGACGCGCCTGCTCGGCACTCATCCCGTTGACGGTCACGGCGCCCGAACTCGGCCGCTGCAGATCGGCGATCACGCGCAGCAGCGTGGTCTTGCCGCAGCCAGATGGGCCGATAAATGACACGAACTCGCCGCCGCCGATCTGCAGATCGACATTGGACAACGCCTCGACCTTGCCATCGGCTGTATCGAAAGTGAGCGAGACCTTGCTGACATCGACTGCGATGGTGCGAGTGGCCGTGGATTGATAGATGTGGGGTGTCGTTTCGGCAGTTGAGTTCATGCGCACCGGTTCGACCAGGAGGGTCACAACGCAGCTAGGCCACAGCCTTGAGGCACGTGGCAATATGCCGCCTGTCAGGAGATGATATCGGCATTGATAGCTGCATCAACACAATACTGCAGATCCTGCTCCTCTGTTCGCTGATAGTTTGCGCAAGCAAAGCGGACTTATTGAGCAGGTATCATCGGACACGTTTCACAGATGCCACGCAACGAAAACGGCCGGGCACATGGCCCGGCCGCGCTGATTTTGAGTACGATCGCCCGCTCAGGACGCCGCGGTCTTGGGCGCCTTGTTCTTCGAGTTGCGCTGAAAGAATAGCGCCTGACTGGCAACTGCCGAGACCATCGCGGGCTGGAACGGCTTCGAGATCAGGAAGGCCGGCTCCGGACGTTCGCCGGTCAGGAAACGCTCCGGATAGGCGGTGATGAAGACTACCGGCACTTCGAAGATGCGCAGCAACTCGTTCACCGCGTCGAGACCGGAGCTGCCATCGGCGAGCTGGATATCGGCGAGGATCAGCCCGGGCTTCTTGTTCTTCGCGAGCGCCACCGCATCCGCATGGGTGCGGGCAACGCCGATGACGTTATGGCCGAGATTCTTCACGAGGCTTTCGAGGTCCATCGCGATGAAGGTTTCATCCTCGATGATGAGAACGTCGGTCGCAATCTCGGCGGCCATTTCCCGGCCGGCCGTGTCGGCCAGCGTACGCACTTCCGTCACGTCGGCGTCGAGTACGAAGGCGACTTCCTCTTCCGAGAAGCCTTCGAGCGACAGCAACAGGAAGGCCTGACGCGGCAGCGGGGTGATGTTGGAGATGCGCTTCTCAGACGCCGCCTGGTGCGGCGCCACATCCGGATCGTCATTCAAGGCGACCGAATTCCAGATCTGCGTGAACAGGCGGAACAGGCCCGCGCGGGGCCCATGCTGCTCATCGAGCAGCGACTGGTCCTGCAACAGCGCTTCCAGCATGGCACCCACATAGGCATCACCCGAGGCCTGGTTACCCGTGAGAGCACGGGCATAGCGCCGCAACAGCGGTAAGTGTTCAGCTACGAGCTGTGATCGGGACATCCCCACTCCATCCTGTCTGAGTCAAAGGCGACTCTACGTCAAAGTCGAAGGGGTACCCGGATACAACCCGGCTCCCTTCGATGTGCTTGTTTACGCCCCAGCCAGACAAAAGTTCCATCAGGCCGGAACTTTCGGCCGCGCTCCGCATTAGATCGCCGACAGACGCCGCAAAGGCTTCAAAAATCAAGAAAATTTCTCAAATTCCAGGGACATGTTTTCTGGGGAATGTGGAACGGGTCATGAAAGATGTGAAGCCAAAGGGCGGATTAAACGCCGAAATCCAGTCGCGGATCGGACACCAGTTGCGCGCCATGTACGACGATGTCGTGCGACAGGGCGTGCCGGACCGATTTGCGGATCTGATCCGCAAGCTGGATGGGGCCGAGGCTCAAGCCCAGATCGCTGGCGATCCGGCGGCCAAAACTGAAGGAGGGGAATAATGCCTCTCACAGATTCTCTGCGTGACGACATTCTGGCGTCAGTCCCTAGTCTGCGCGCCTTTGCAATCTCGCTCTCCGGCAACGGCGACCGGGCAGACGACCTTGTCCAGGAAACGCTGTTGCGCGCTCTCGCCAATATCGACTCCTTTCAGGTCGGCTCGAATCTGCCGGCATGGTTGTTCACGATTCTCCGCAACCTGTTTCGCTCGGACTATCGCAAACGGCGGCGCGAGGTTGAGGATGCCGACGGCAGCTATGCCAAGACTCTCAAGACCCAGCCGGCGCAGAATGCCCATCTGGAATTCGAGGAGTTTCGTGCAGCACTCGAGAAGCTCCCGCAGGACCAGCGCGAAGCGCTCATTCTGGTTGGCGCATCCGGCTTCTCCTATGAAGACGCGGCCACCATATGCGGCTGCGCCGTCGGTACCATCAAGAGCCGCGTCAACCGCGCACGTTCGAAGCTCAGCGCCCTGCTTTATGTGGATGGCGCGGAAGACTTCGGCCCGGACGACACGGTCCGGGCAGTGATCGGCGGATCGGGCGGTTAGGTCGATCCAATAACTGAGGCAAGACAAGCGGCCACTTCGGTGGCCGCTTCTTTTTGCGAGTTAGTACGACTGCATCAGCCGCGCCCCGACCTCATCCCGCAATCGGGGCGAGGGAACCGCCACCATCTTTCCGCCACACAGAAAGCGCCCCTCACGATCATGTCGCGAGGCGATGTTTCTTGATGCCGATGTCATCAAGTGCTCGCGATGAATGACCGCGAGGACATACCCTGCAATGACCACGTTTCAACGACGCGCCGCCCTGCCCCTGGCCACCGCATTGAGCCTCGCCTGCACAGGCCATGCACTGGCGCAAAAGCAATACGATCCCGGCGCATCCGATATCGAGATCAAGATCGGCAACATCATGCCCTATAGCGGGCCGGCTTCGGCATACGGCGTCGCGGGCATCATCGAGGCGGCCTATTTCCGCATGATCAACGATCAGGGCGGCATCAACGGCCGCAAGATCAGTTTCATCAGCTATGACGATGCCTACAACCCGTCCAAGGCAGTCGAGCAGGCCCGCAAGCTGGTGGAATCGGACGAAGTTCTCGTCGTGTTCAATCCGCTGGGCACACCGTCCAACGCAGCGATCCAGAAATATCTCAACATCAAGAAAGTGCCACAGCTATTCGTCGCCGCCGGCGCGACCTATTTCGGCAATCACAAGGCTTTCCCCTGGACCATGGCGTGGCAGCCGCCCTATGAGAGCGAGGGCCGCATCTATGCGAAATATCTGCTGAACGAAAAGCCCGACGCGAAGATCGCGGTGCTCTATCAGAATGACGATCTCGGCAAGGACGTACTGAAAGGCCTGAAAGATGGTCTCGGCGACAAAGCCGCGAGCATGCTGGTGGCGGCCGAGAGCTATGAGGTCACCGAGCCGACCATTGACAGCCACATCATCAATCTGAAGGCATCAGGCGCAGATACGTTCATCAGTGTCACCACGCCGAAGTCCGCCGTGCAGAGTATCCGCAAGGTTTCTGAACTGGGCTGGAAGCCGCTCTACATTCAGGGTTATGCCAGCGCATCGATCAGCTCGGTGCTGAAGCCGGCGGGACAGGAGATTTCGCAAGGCATCCTGTCGGCCTATTACGCCAAGGACGGCTCCGACCCGCAATGGGACAATGACGAAGGCATGCAGCGCTTCTACGCGTTCCTGGCCAAATACGCGCCGGATGCCCGCCGCAACGACATCTCCGTGGTCTATGGCTATGGCGCGGCACAGACCATGGTTCAGGTGCTGAAACAGGCCGGCGATAATCTGACCCGCGAGAACGTCATGAAACAGGCCGCCAGCCTGAAGGACTTTGCGCCGGACACGATGCTGCCGGGCGTCAAGCTCAATACCTCCGCAACGGACTTCTACCCGATCGAGCAACTCCAGATGATGCGCTTCAAGGGCGACAAATGGGAGCTGTTCGGCCCGGTGATCTCAGGCGAAATCAGCCACTAGAATAAATACCGGCAGACGGCATTTCCGTTGTTCCGCAAAGCAGCCCTTCGCGAGACCATCGCGAGGGCTTTTTGTTGCTGCGTACATGCGAACAGTGTTCAATCCGGTCGGAGCCGCAAAGGCCCACAAAAACAAGACGAACAAAAATCAGGGAGTTCTGAAATGCCTTCGATCCGATCGCGCGCGCTGGCCTTGTCGGTTGCCGCGACCCTCAGCGTCGCCGCCGGCAGCAGCGCGCTGGCCCAGAAGAAATACGACACGGGCGCCACCGACACCGAAATCAAGATCGGCAACATCATGCCGTATAGCGGCCCTGCCTCGTCCTACGGGCTGATTGGCAAGACCGAAACCGCCTATTTCAACATGATCAACGATCAGGGCGGCGTGAACGGACGCAAGATCAACTTCATCAGCTATGATGACGGCTACTCGCCGCCCAAGGCGGTCGAACAGGTGCGCAAGCTGGTGGAATCAGACGAAGTGCTCGTCGTCTTCAATCCGCTGGGCACGCCATCCAACACCGCGTTCCAGAAATACCTCAACGCCAAGAAGGTGCCTCAACTGTTCGTCGCTACCGGCGCGAGCAAGTGGAACGATCCGAAGCACTTCCCCTGGACCATGGGCTGGCAGCCTAGCTATCAGGTGGAAGCGCAAATCTATGCGAAATACCTGATGAAGGAAAAACCGGACGCCAAGATCGCCGTGCTCTACCAGAACGACGATTTCGGCAAAGACTATCAGAAGGGATTCCGCGAAGCGCTCGGCGCCAAGGCGTCGATGATCATCACCGAGGAGAGTTACGAGATCTCCGAACCGACGGTGGATTCCCATATCGTCAAGATCAAGTCGCTGAACCCGGACGTGGTGGTCTCCTTCGTCACGCCGAAGATTGCCGCGCAGACGATCCGCAAGATCGGCGAGCTCGGCTGGAAGCCGCTGCACCTCGTCAGCAATGTCAGCATCTCTGTTGGCGCAGTGCTCCAGCCGGCGGGCTTTGATAACGCCCAGGGCGTGTTATCGGCCGATTATCGCAAGGATGGTCTCGACCCGCAGTGGAAAGACGACCCCGGCATGAAGAAATGGGGGGCCTTCGTCGACAAATACATGCCCGGCTCGGATCGCTCGGACAATAGCCTGCTCTACGGCTATGGCGCGGCACAGACACTGGTGAAGGTGCTGCAGATGTGCGGTGACGACCTCACCCGCGCCAATGTGATGAAGCAGGCTGCGAGCTTGAAGGACTTCGTGCCCGACACGCTGCTGCCCGGTATCACCCTCAACACTTCGGCCACGGACTACGCGCCGATCGCACAATTGCGCATGATCCGCTTCAAGGGCGACAAGTGGGAACTGTTCGGCGATGTGATCAGCGCCGATACGCCCGCTCCGGAATAATGGCAACGCCTCTCGCACCGCACCACTGAACCACTAGAGCCCCTGCGATTTGGTCGCAGGGGCTCTTTCTTGTGACTGGCGTGTCAGGGGTATTCAATGCGGACAGGAGTCGCAGAACTCCGAAAAAGCTTGGGAAGAAACGATCACGGAGATCAATGATGCTCGCACGATCCATGCGCCTGACAGCGTTTCCCGCTGCGCTGGCTTTGCTTGCCGCCACGACCAGCGGCGCGCTCGCGCAGAAGAAATACGACACCGGCGCCACTGACACCGAGATCAAGGTCGGCAACATCATCCCCTATAGCGGCCCTGCGTCTGCCTACGGAACCATCGGCAAGACCGAGACAGCCTATCTCAACATGATCAACGCACAGGGCGGCATCAACGGACGCAAGATCAACTTCATCAGTTACGACGACGCCTATTCGCCGCCAAAGGCCGTGGAGCAGGTGCGCAGGCTGGTCGAGTCCGACGAGGTACTGGTGGTGTTCAATCCGCTCGGCACACCCTCCAATACCGCCATCCAGAAATATCTGAACAGCAAGAAAGTACCGCAACTCTTCGTCGCCACAGGCGCCACCAAGTGGAATGACCCAAAGAACTTCCCCTGGACGATCGGCTGGCAGCCCTCCTACCAGAGCGAAGCGCAGATCTATGCAAAGTACCTTCTGAAGGAGAAGCCGAATGCCAGGATCGGCGTGCTCTATCAGAACGACGATTTCGGCAAGGACTATCTGAAGGGCTTCAAGGACGGCCTCGGAGCCAAGGTTTCGATGATCACCATCGAAGACAGTTACGAGATCGCCGAGCCGACCATCGACACCCATGTGGTGAAGCTGAAGGCCGCCAATCCCGACGTGCTGATGATCTTCACGACGCCGAAATTTGCCGCGCAGACTATCAAGAAGACCGCCGAACTCGGCTGGAAGCCGTTGCAGATCCTCGCCAATGTCAGCGTTTCCGTGGGCGCGGTGATGCAGCCCGCCGGCTTCGACAACGCGCAGGGCGTGCTGTCGGCCTCCTACACCAAGGACGGCACCGACTCGCAATGGAAGGACGATCCCGGCATGAAGAAGTGGAACGCGTTCCTCGACAAATATATGCCGGACGCCAACAGGGCGGATTCGAGCACAGTCTATGGCTATGGTGCAGCACAGACCCTGGTGAAAGTGCTGCAGATGTGCGGCGATGACCTCACCCGCGCCAATGTCATGAAGCAGGCCGCCAGCCTGAAGGACTTTACCCCCGACACGCTGCTGCCGGGCATCACCATCAATACCTCTCCCACGGACTTCGCGCCCATCTCGCAATTGCAGATGCAGCGCTTCAAGGGCGAGAGATGGGAGCGCTTCGGCGAGATCTTCAGCGCCGACGCGGTCACGCAGTAATCTGCTGCGCCCGCAGATCTGCTGCACCGCGAACACGAATTAGTGCGCCCTCGCGACCACGTCGCGAGGGCTTTTTCTTGCTGCGACATGCAGGCGGGTGTTGAATGTCACTAGGAGCCGTAGAGCTCCACGTCAAGAAACGCGACACGTCACAATTTGATCAGGGAGATCAGAAATGCCCGCAATGCATCTGCGTCTGGCCGCGCTTCCGGCTGCCTTGGGCCTGCTGGCCGTATCCGCGACCGGTGCCCTCGCCCAGAAGAAATATGATCCTGGCGCATCCGATACTGAGATCAAGATCGGAAATATCATGCCCTATAGCGGACCGGCCTCCGCTTACGGCGTCATAGGAAAAACCGAAGAAGCATATTTCAAGAAGATCAATGCCGAAGGCGGCATCAATGGCCGCAAGATCACCTTCATCAGCTATGACGATGCCTACTCGCCGCCGAAGACCGTCGAGCAGGCACGTAAGCTTGTGGAGTCCGATGAAGTTCTGCTGGTGTTCAATCCGCTGGGCACGCCGCCGAATTCGGCGATCCACAAATACATGAACAGCAAGAAGGTACCGCAGCTGTTCGTCGCCACCGGCGCCACCAAGTGGAACGATCCGAAGGATTTCCCCTGGACCATAGGCTGGCAGCCCAGCTACCAAAGCGAAACGCAGATCTATGCGAAGTACCTGCTGAAGGAAAAGCCGGACGCCAAGATCGCCGTGCTCTACCAGAACGATGATTATGGAAAAGACTATCTCAAGGGCCTGAAGGATGGCCTCGGCACCAAGGCCGCGTCGATGATCGTCGCTGAAGACAGCTTCGAAACGTCGGAGCCGACCATCGATAACCATATCGTCAAGTTGAAGGCATCGGGTGCCAATGTTTTCATTGATATCGCGACCCCCAAATTCGCCGCGCAGGCGATCAAGAAGATTGCCGAGATCGAATGGAAACCGCTGCACTTCCTCAACAACGTCTCGGCCTCCGTCGGCAGTGTGATGAAGCCGGCAGGCTTCGAGAACGGACAGGGCATCATCTCGGCGGCCTATCTCAAGGACGTATCCGATCCGCAGTGGGAGAACGATCCCGGCATGAAGGCTTTTCTTGCCTTCCTGCAGAAAGATTTTCCGGACGGCAACAAGCTCGACGGCAATGTCGTGGTCGGCTACGGCGTCGCACAGACGCTCGTGAAGGTGCTGCAGATGTGCGGCGATAATCTCACCCGCGAGAACGTCATGAAGCAAGCCGCAAACCTGAAAGACTTCCGCACCGAGGTGTTGCTGCCGGGCATCAAGATCAACACCTCACCCACCGACTTCGCGCCGATCAGTCAGTTGCAGCTGATGCGATTTAAGGGCGAGAAGTGGGAACTGTTCGGCGACATCATAAGCGCGGATGTGGGCGGCTGATCGCCCTCATTCCACATAACGGAAAATGCGTGAGGCTTGCGTCAAAAGTGGCGCAGGCCTCACTGCGTTTTGGTCGCTTTCCATTTGAGCCATTGTGCAATCGCAGTATGATTATCTCGCAGGCGCAAAAAGGCCTGCAACACAAGAAAATCTCGCCTTGCAAGCAAGGGAAGGAACTCAAATGTCTGCCACGACCGCGCGGCTATGGTCGCTTTTGGCCGCCGCCATGTTGCTCGCCGTCTCCTCGACCCACGTTCTCGCCCAGAAGAAATACGACACGGGCGCCAGCGACACCGAAATCAAGCTCGGCAACATCGTGCCCTATAGCGGACCGGCCTCGGCCTATGGCGCCGTCGGTAGGGCGCAGGCCGGCTATTTCAAGATGATCAACGACAAGGGTGGCATCAATGGCCGCATGATCAACTACATCTCCTATGATGACGCCTACTCGCCGCCAAAGGCTGTCGAGCAGACCCGCAAGCTGGTCGAGTCCGACGAAGTGCTGCTGATGTTCTCGGCACTCGGCACGCCGTCCAACACCGCGATCCAGAAATATCTCAACACCAAGAAGGTGCCGCAACTGTTCCTGGCCACCGGCGCCACCAAATGGGCCGATCCGAAAAACTTCCCCTGGACCATGGGTTGGCTGCCCAGCTACCAGAGCGAGGGCCGCATCTATGCCAAGTACCTGCTGAAGGAAAAAGCCGGCGCCAAGATCGGCGTGCTCTATCAGAATGACGACTTCGGCAAGGACTACCTGAAGGGCGTCAAGGACGGCCTCGGCGACAAGGCCTCTTCCATCGTGATCGAAGAGAGCTATGAGCTCACCGAGCCGACGGTGGATTCCCACATCGTCAAGATGAAGTCGCTCAATCCCGATGTTGTCATCATCTTCGCGACGCCGAAATTCGCTGCCCAGACTATCAAGAAGATTGCCGAGCTCGGCTGGAAGCCGACCATGATCGTGCCAGGCGTCAGCGTCTCGATCGGTCAGGTGCTGCGTCCCGCAGGCTTCGAGAACGCCCAGGGCTTGCTCTCCGCGCACTACTCCAAGGACGCCACCGACCCGCAGTGGAAGGACGATCCAGGCATCAAGGCCTATCGCGAATTCCTCACCAAATACGTCCCGGACGGCAACCCGTCCGACTCGTCGCTGATGTCCGGCTATAATATCGCCGAGACCATGGCGATCCTGCTCAAGCAGTGCGGCGACGATCTCACCCGCGCCAATGTGATGAAGCAGGCGGCGAACCTGAAGAACGTCCAGCAGTCGACGCTGCTGCCCGGCGTGCTGGTCAACACCTCACCCACCGATTTCTCGCCCATCGAACAGATGCAGCTGATGCGTTTCGAAGGCGAGAACTGGAAACTGTTCGGCGACGTGCTGACCGGTGAACTCGGCACGGGCGGCAGCGGCGGCTAGCGTTCTGCCTTGCTTCCCCTCTCCCCCCGCGCGAAGCGAGGCTTCGCCAGGCGGGAGAGGACGGATCGACCCGCCGAGTGGCTCGATACGGGTGAGGGGTAGCCATGGAGTGCCCGCCTCCCCCCCTCATCCAGCGGACTTCGCCCGCGCCACCTTCTCCCACAGGGGGAGACGAGAAGAAGCGACCATCTTGCCGCCTCCGCCAATGATCGGCATAACCCCGATATGACCGACAAACGCCCCCTGCTCCGCGCAATTTTCGATGCCGCAGTTGCTGCGGCCCATCCCGATGTCATCCTCGGCGCCCATCTGCCGGCGCCGCCGAAAGGTCGCATCATCTGCCTGGCCGCCGGCAAGGGCGCTGCGGCCATGGCTGCCGCCGCCGAGGCACATTATCTCGACACACTGAAGCTCGATCCCGCGCGCCTGACCGGCATCGCCACCACGCGCCACGGCCATGGCGTGCCGACCCGGCGCATCCGCGTGGTCGAAGCCGGCCACCCCGTCCCGGACGAAGCCGGGCTCAAGGGCGCCGACGACAGTCTCAAGCTCGCCTCAGAGGCTACGGCTGACGACCTGTTGCTTGTGCTGATTTCCGGCGGCGGTTCGGCCAACTGGACCGCGCCGGTTGATGGCATCACCTTCCAGCAGAAGCAGCAGCTCAACCGCGCGCTGCTGCGCTCCGGTGCCGTGATCGGCGAGATCAACACCGTGCGCAAGCACCTGTCCCGCATCAAGGGCGGCCGCCTCGCCCGCGCCGGGCAAAAGGCAGAGATCGTGACCCTGGCGATTTCCGATGTGCCGCATGACGATCCCGCCGTGATCGCGTCGGGACCAACAGTGCCGGATACGACAACGCTGGCCGATGCTCGCGCCATCATCGCGAAGTTCAATCTCACGATCGATGATGCGGTGCGCGCGGCGCTCAGCGATGAGGCCAATGAAAGCGTGAAGCCGGATGACGCGGCGTTCTCGCGCGCACGGTTTGAGCTGATCGCACGGCCACGGGAGTCGCTCGACGCCGCGATCAAGGTGGCCAGCAATGCCGGCTATGAGATCGTCGATCTCGGCGCCGATCTCGAAGGCGAAGCGCGCGAGGTTGCCGCCGAGCATGCGAAGCTGGCGCTTAAGGCCAAGGCCGACGGCAAGAAGCTCGCGATCCTCTCCGGCGGCGAACTCACGGTCACCGTGACGGGTAACGGCCGCGGCGGCCCGAACCAGGAATACGCTCTGGCGCTCACCGATGCCTTCAAGGACACCACCGGCATCGTCGCGCTCGCCGGCGATACTGACGGCGCCGACGGCGGCGCCGGCAGCGCCAGCGACCCCGCCGGCGCGATCGTCGATGAGCGGACGTTCGAGGCGATGCGCGTGCAAAAGCTGGATCCCAGGGCGACGCTGGCGAACAACGACGCCACGACGTTCTTTACGGCGACCGGCGATCTGCTGCAGACCGGCCCGACGCTGACGAATGTAAATGATGTCAGGGTGATTTTGGTGGGGTGAGCGTAACAGGCACCTCACGGTGAGGAGCATTTGCGCGCGTCCCGAGCCATGTGTGTGGCCATCCTTCGAGACGCGGCTGAAGAAGCCGCTCCTCAGGATAAGGGACGAGCATGACGCCCCTTAGAGCTCCCTGGCGATCTTCGCCATCATCCCCAGAAGTGCCTTGTGTTCGGCTGGCCCCAGCACCTCGATCAGCCGGGCCTCGTGCCGCGTGGCTACCAGTTTCTTGGCGCGGATCAGCGTGGCGCGGCCCTTGTCGGTCAGCATCAGCACATGGGAGCGCCGATCGCTCGGCGAGCGCATCCGCGTCAGCAGGTCGCGGCTCTCCAGCGCGTCGAGCAGCGAGACGAAATTCGGACGGAGAATACCGAGCGTATTGGCGATTTCGGTCTGGTTGCGGCCCGGGTTCTTGTCCAGCAACAGCAACACGGAAAACTGCGCCGGCGTCAGTTGCAGCGGCGCCATGCAACGCAAAAAGTCCTCGAACACTTTCAACTGCGCGCGTTTCAGCGAATAGCCCAGCAGTTCGGACAGTTCGCCGAGCTGCAGCGCACCGCCCTCCTCGTCGAACCCGACGGGCGCGGCCTGCTTGGCTTGATCCTGAACCGTCGTCTTTGAAACAGTCATCGCTCGCTTTCCGCGATACCCGGCAGCTTGAATGAAACACCCGGTCGACGTGCGACAGGCCTTGAGATTATGTTCAATAATCGTTATGAAGTATATCAAATAGACGGCGGGTTTCAACCGCCATTGTTGATCGTCCTGCGCCTGTGGTATCCGCGGCGCCAGACAGTGCGGGGGAGCGTCCGGCTTTGAATACGACGATCTTGCTGTTCCTTTTGCAGGACGGCATCACGAATGGCGCGATCTATGCGCTGCTTGGGCTGGCCCTTGTACTGGTCTTTGCGGTGACGCGGGTCATCCTGATCCCGCAGGGCGAATTCATCACATTCGGCGCGCTGACTTATGCCAGCCTCTCCGCCGGCCAGATGCCCGGCACCATCAAGCTCGCCGTCGCCATGGGCGTCGTGGCCTTCGCCTTCGATCTCTTCACCTTCCGCAAGGCCCTGCATGCCAAGCGCGTGCTGCGCTCCGCGGCTGTCAACCTCGTCTTCCCGCTGGCGATCTGGGGCGTGATGTGGGGGCTGGGTGGACGGCCGGGGAATATCGCTCTCAACATCGCGCTGTCGCTGCTGATCGTCGCCGCCATCGGCCTTTATCTCTATCGCATTGCCTATCAGCCGATCGCCCACACCTCCGTGCTGGTGCTGCTGATCGCCTCGGTGGGCTGCCACCTCGCGCTGCAGGGTTTTGGCCTCGTCTTCTTCGGCGCCGAGGGCCAGCGGGGACCTGCGATCTCGTCTGACGCCATCACTATCGGCGCATTACGCTTCACCGGCCAGAGCATCGCCGTCTATGGCATCACCATCGCGCTGATCATCGGGCTGTGGCTGTTCTTTGGCTACACGCTTTATGGCAAGGCGCTGCGCGCCACGGCGGTGAACCGCCTCGGCGCCCGCCTCGCCGGCATCCGCACCACATTGTCGGGCCAACTCGCCTTCCTGCTCGCCTCGATCATCGGCGCCATCTCGGGCATCCTGATCGTGCCGATCACCACGCTCTATTACGACACCGGCTTCCTGATCGGCCTCAAGGGCTTCGTCGCTGCGATCATCGGCGGGCTGGTGAGCTATCCGCTGACCGCCGCCGCCGCCATTCTGGTCGGTTGCGTCGAGGCGTTCTCGTCCTTCTATGCCAGCAACTACAAAGAGGTCATCGTGTTCACGCTGATCCTGCCGGTTCTGGTGCTGCGCTCGCTCGCAGCACCCGAAGTCGAAGAAGAGAAGGATTGAGCGCCATGACGTCGCGTCTTCTTCCCATCTTCGTTTTCGCGCTCGTGATGGCCGTGATCCCGTTCGTACCGGGCATCCCGCCGTTCTGGATCGTACTGCTCGACAATATCGGCCTGGCCTCGCTGGTCGCCATGGGCCTCGTGCTGCTCACCGGCGTCGGCGGCCTGACCTCGTTCGGTCAGGCGGCCTTCTGCGGCTTCGGCGCCTATACGACGGCCGTGCTGACAACCACCTACGGCATCTCGCCATGGCTGACGCTGCCGCTGTCGCTGCTGGTCGCCGGCTTTGCTGCGGTGTTCCTCGGCCTCATCACCATGCGCTTGTCGGGCCACTATCTGCCGCTCGGCACCATCGCTTGGGGCATTAGCCTGTACTACCTGTTCGGCAAGCTGGAGTTCCTCGGCCGCAACGACGGCATCTCGGGCATCCCGCCGCTGTCCATCGGTTCGTGGAAAATGCTCGATCCCGGCACGATCTATTTCCCAATCTGGATCGCCGTGATCATTGCCGCCCTGCTGTCGATGAACCTGCTGGACTCCCGCACCGGCCGCGCCATCCGTGCGCTGCGCCGCGGCCATATCGCCGCCGAAGCCTTTGGCGTGCAGACCCCGCGCGCCAAACTGCTTGTCTTCGTCTATGCCGCGGTGCTGGCCGGGCTGTCCGGATGGCTTTATGCGCATTTCCAGCGCGCCGCCAATCCGACTCCGTTCGGCGTTCATCTCGGCATCGAATATCTGTTCATCGCCGTGGTCGGCGGCGCCGGCTATGTCTGGGGCGGCGTCCTCGGCGCGGCCGTGGTCATCATTCTCAAGGAAGCGTTGCAGAGCTATCTGCCGGTCATCTTCGGCGGCAGCGGCCAGCTCGAGACCATCGTGTTCGGCATCCTGCTCGTCGCGCTGCTGCAACTCGCGCCGACCGGCATGTGGCCGTGGCTGACCGCGTGGCTCCCGTCCGGCGACAGCCGCAAGCGCCCGGCGCCGGCCGATGCACTGCCCGCCCGCAACGACCACCGTCCGGAAACCGGCGTATTGCTGCAGGTCGACAAGGCACGCAAGCAGTTCGGCGGCGTCGTCGCTGTCAACGACGTGTCGTTCAATGTGCAGGCGCGCGAGATCGTCGCGCTGATCGGCCCCAATGGGGCCGGCAAGAGCACGACCTTCAACCTCATTACCGGCGTGCTGGCCGCAACCGCCGGCAAGATCGCCGTGCTCGGCAAGAGCGTCTCCGGCGCGCCGCCGCAGGAGATCGTCAAGCTCGGCATCGCCCGCACCTTCCAGCATGTGAAGCTGGTGCCCGACATGACCGTGCTTGAAAACGTCGCGCTCGGCGCACATCTGCGCGGGCGCTCCGGAGCCATCGCCAGCATGCTGCGGCTCGACCGCGCCGACGAAGCGAAGCTGCTGGCGGAAGCCGCCAAGCAGATCGAGCGAGTCGGTCTCGGCGACCAGATGAACCAGCTCGCCGGCTCCCTGTCACTCGGCCAGCAGCGCATCGTCGAGATCGCCCGTGCGCTGTGCGTCGATCCAATGCTGCTGCTGCTGGACGAGCCCGCGGCGGGCCTGCGCCACATGGAAAAGCAGCAGCTTGCAGCACTGCTTCGTCAGCTTCGCGACGGCGGCATGTCGGTGCTGCTGGTCGAACACGACATGGGCTTCGTGATGAATCTTGCCAACCGGATCGTGGTGCTCGATTTCGGCACCAAGATCGCCGAGGGCACGCCGGCCGACATCAAGACCAACCCCGACGTCATCAAGGCCTATCTGGGAGCGGTCGCATGAGCGCGTTGCTGCAAGTCACGGACGCACATGTCGCCTATGGCAAGGTCGAAGCCGTGCGCGCGGTCAATCTCGACGTCCGCACCAACGAGATCGTCACGATCATCGGTGCCAATGGCGCCGGCAAGACCACGCTGCTCAATGCCGTGATGGGCATCCTGCCCCTGAAGGGGGGCGTGAGCTTTGCCGGCGATGATGTGTCCAAGATCGACATCGAGGACCGCGTCGCTGCCGGCCTCAGCCTCGTACCCGAGCATCGCGAATTGTTCGCTACGATGAATGTGGAAGACAATCTGCTGCTCGGTGCCTTCCGCATCGACAAGGCCACCGCCGCCCGTTCGTTCGAGCACGTCTACGCGCTGTTTCCGCGCCTCAAGGAGCGCCGCAAGCAACTGGCCGGCACGCTGAGCGGCGGCGAACAGCAGATGTTGGCGATGGGCCGCGCGCTGATGGGCGCGCCGAAACTCCTGATGCTCGACGAACCGAGCCTTGGCCTTGCGCCGATCATCGTCGCCGACATCTTCCGCATCGTCAGCGAGCTCAAAGCCGCCGGCGTCTCGGTGCTGCTGGTCGAGCAAAATGCGCAGGCCGCGCTCAAGATTGCCGACCGCGCTTATGTGATGGAGCTCGGCGAATTCATCCTCGATGGAAGCGCCAGCGACATCGCCAGCAACCAGCGCGTGGTGGCGAGCTATCTCGGCTTCCAGCACGAAGGTGTCAGCGCGATCTGATCTCGATCACGTAAAAATGCCGGCTGTCTCGCGACAGCCGGCATTTTTTGAGCTGCGCTCCGGCTTACTTCGCCGGAACGTATTTTCCATCCTTCACGGTCAGCAGAATCCGCGAGCGGTCGTCGACACCGTTGCGGTCCTTTTCAGTGTAGTTGTAGACGCCCTGGGTCGCGGCGATTTCCTTTTCGCTCATCAGCGCCTGGCGGATGGCTTCGCGGAATTCCGGCGTGCCGGGCTTGGCGCTCTTCAGCGCCACAGGCACCACGCGCTTCAGCACTTCGAACACGTCATAGGCGTGACCGGCAAACTGGCTGCGGCTGCTGGCGCCGTATTTGGCTTCATAGGCCGCATTGAGCTCGAGGCCCGGCTTCTTGGTCAGCGCTGTATCCGGCTGACCTTCCGGATACATCACGGGACCTGCAGCCATCAGCACACCTTCGGCAGACTTGCCGGCGATGCGGATGAAGTCGCTCGAGGCAGCACCGTGGGTCTGGTAGATCAGGCCCTTGTAGCCGCGGTCGCGCAGTTCGGACTGCGGCATGCCCGCGCCGGTGCCGGCCGCGCCGATCAGGATCGCGTCGGGATTGGCCGCAATCAGCTTCAGCGCCTGACCGGTGATCGACGTATCGGGACGCGCGAAGCGCTCGTCATCGACGATGCTCATTCCCATCGCACTCGTCTGGGTCTTGAGGTCGTTGAACCAGAGGTCCCCATAGGAATCCGAATAGCCGACATAGCCGATGGTCTTCACGCCATGGGCCTTCATGTGGTCATACATGACTTTGCCGACGATCTCGACCGGCTGCGGCATGTCCACCGACCACTTCACACGCGCCGGCGTGAACGGCATCGGCGACAGGCTGAAATGCGGAACGCCAGCTTCATTGGCGACCGCCGACATGGCGACCGAGGACGGCACGATCGACGAGCCGACCATGATGTCGGCCTTGGATTCCGACACGAAACGGCGTGCATTGGTGGTCGCGATGGACGGGTCGCCGCCATCGTCGAGCACGATCAGCTTCAGCGGCACGCCGCCGATTTCCTTGGGCACGAATTCCAGCGCGTTGCGCTCGGGCACGCCCAGCGCGGCAGCGGGGCCCGTGGTGGAGATGCTGACGCCGATGGTGATGTCGGCGGTCTGGGTTTCGGCGGGGGTGGCAATCGCCAGCGAGACGGCAACGGCGGCGATCGCCAGATGAAGCTTGGACATATCGTATCTTTCTCGTGTGGAAGCGGAGAGCGCCGAACGCGGCAGCCATACCGGCGGATGTTGCGCTGGTTGCGGCCGCGCGAAGGCTCGCGCACGGCAAAAAGCCGACCCTCTGGCGAGGGCCGGCCTTGTTATCGAAAAATGCCGGCGAAGCAAAGGCGCTACGCGCCCCTGCCCTCCGTCAGATCTGCATTACTGGGCGAGAACGTATTTGCCGTCTTTCACCGTCAGCAAGATGCGCGAACGCTCATCGAGGCCGTAGCGGTCCTTTTCGGTGAAGTTGTAGACGCCCTGCGAGGCGGCAATTTCCCTCTCCGTCAACAGCGCCTGGCGGATCGCCTCGCGGAACTCGGGTGTGCCGGGCTTGGCGGTCTTCAGCGCCGTCGGGATCACGCGCTTGAGCACCTCGAAGGCGTCGTAGGAGTGACCGGCGAACTGACTGCGGCTGTTGGGGCCATATTTGGCTTCATAGGCGCTGTTGAGCGCCATACCGGGCTTCTTGGTCAGTGCCGTATCGGCCTGCCCTTCCGGATACATCACGGGGCCGGAGGCCATCAGCACGCCTTCGGCGGCCTTGCCGGCAATTCGGATGAAGTCCATGCTGGCGGCACCATGGGTCTGGTAGATCAGACCCTTGTAGCCCTTCTCGCGCAGCTCGGTCTGCGGGAGTGCCGCAGCGGTACCTGAAGCGCCGATCAGGATCGCGTCAGGATTGGCTGCGATCAACTTCAGCACCTGGCCGGTGACCGAGGTGTCCGGGCGCGCGAAACGCTCTTCGGCGACGACCTTCATATCCATCGGACCGGTCTGGTTCTTCACATCGTTGAACCAGAGATCGCCGTAGGAGTCGGAGTAACCAATATAGCCGATGGTCTTGATGCCCTTCGACTTCATGTGGTCGTACATCACCTTGCCGACGATCGGCACCGGTTGCGGCATGGCCACCGACCACTTCGCACGTTCCGGCGTGATCGGCAGCGGCGACAGGGCGAAATGCGGAATACCCACTTCGTTGGCGACGTTGGACACCGCAATGCTCGTCGGCGTCACCGCTGAGCCCAAAATGATGTCGGCCTTGGATTCGGTGACAAAGCGGCGGGCGTTGGTGGTCGCGGTGGTCGGATCGCCGCCATCGTCGAGCACGATGATCTTGAGCGGCACGCCGCCGATTTCCTTGGGCACGAATTCGAGCGCATTGCGCTCGGGGATGCCCAAGGCGGCCGCCGGGCCCGTCGTTGACGTGGTGATGCCGATGGTGACGTCGGATGTCTGGGCAATGGCCGGTCCGGCCAGTGCCAGCGAGACGGCAACAGCCGCGATCGCCAAGTGATGCTTGGTCATGGGTCTCTCCCTCCAGGTTATTTTTTATGTCGTCAGCTAAATCAAAGTTCGGCTGGCTTATCAGCCCCTTCTTTAGGTCAGTGCGCCCTTACCGGTAAAGGGCCGGCGCACTGATGCTTTGCCGCAGGCTTAACGTGGCGCCATGCGCAGCGATGCGTCGAGCCGGACCACCTCGCCGTTCAGATACGGATTGTCGATCATGTGCAGTGCGAGAGATGCAAACTCATCGGCATGGCCAAGCCGGCGCGGAAACGGGATCGCTGCGGCGAGACTGTCCTGCGCCTCCTGCGGCAGGCCGGCCAAAAGCGGCGTCATGAACAGGCCCGGCGCGATGGTCAGCACGCGGATGCCGAACTGGGCCATTTCGCGAGCGATGGGCAGCGTCATGCCGACGATGCCGCCCTTGGACGCCGAATAGGCGGACTGGCCGATCTGGCCGTCATAGGCCGCGACCGAGGCTGTCGAGATCACCACGCCGCGCTCGCCGGTTTCGAGCGGCTCCAGCTTGGACATCGGATCGGTCGCCAGACGGATCATGTTGAAGGAGCCGATCAGGTTGACACGGATCACCTTGTCGAAATCGCCGAGGGCCATCGGACCATCGCGGCCGATCACGCGCTTGGCTACGCCGATGCCGGCGCAGTTCACCAGCACGCGCGCCGGGCCGTGCGCCTTGGCGGCAGCGGCGACGGCGGCTTCGGCAGAGGCGGCGTCGGACACGTCGCATGAGATCGCGACGCCGCCGATCTCCCTGGCAACGGTTTCTGCGAGGGGGGTGTTGAGATCGAGCAGCGCGACTTTCGCGCCCTGCGCGGCGAGCCTGCGGGCGGTCGCGGCGCCAAGGCCGGAAGCGCCACCCGTGACGATGGCAGCCTGGTTCTTCAATTGCATGATGTCCTCCCTTGTTCGATTTCTCTGCCGTTCTAGATCGCAATCACTTTCGCAACTTCCGGATTCCCATAGATATCGTCGATCAACTTGGCACGATGCTCCAGCACCGCGCGCTGATTGACCGAGCCCTTGTCCGTGACCTCGCCGCGATCGATCGACAGCGGCGTGTCGAGCAGCACCGCCTTGGCGATCCGTGTCGAGGATCCGGTGGCGCCAGCGAGGAAGCGCGCGAGTCGCTCACGGAATGCGTCGCGGACGATCGGATCATTGGCCGCAGCGGCGAGATCGCCGGCGGCCAGGTCGGGGTTGATCACGCGACACCCATCGAGATCGAGGATCACGAGCGCTGCAAGTTCATCGCGGTTGATGCCAGCGATCACCACGTCGCGCACCAGCGGCGCGCAGGTGCCAACGAAGCGTGCGCGCAGCGGGCCGACGCTGACCCAGGTGCCGCTGCCGAGTTTGAAGTCCTCGGAAATGCGGCCATCGAAATCGAAACCTGCGGAGAGATCATCGGGATCGACAGCTTTCAGCGCATCGCCGAAAATATAGTAACCTTCCTCGTCGAACGCTTTCGCGGTCAGTTCCGGCTCCCGCCAATAGCCCGGCGTGATGTTCGGCCCCTTGGCGCGGACTTCCATCTTGCCGTTGTTCGGCACCAGCTTGGCATCGTTGCCCGGGACGGGAAGACCCACATGGCCGGAGCGGCTGGTCACGGGATTGACGCACATGAAGAAGGGCGAGGTCTCGGTGGCACCAAGGCCGGTGAGCATCGGCACGCGCACGCCAGTGGTCTGCACCGACAGTTCGTCAAGACTGTCCCAGACATAGGCCGACAGCGCCGCACCCGAAAAGAACATCGCGTGCAGCCGCGCGAAGAATTTCTCGCGCAGCGCAGCGTCTTCTCGCAGATAAGGCAGCAGCGATTCATAGCCCTTGGGGACGTTGAAATAGACCGTCGGCGAGATCTCGCGCAGATTGCGGATGGTCTGCTCGATCCCCGCAGGTGTCGGCTTGCCGTCGTCGAGATACATCGAACCGCCATTGAACAGCGTCAGCCCGATATTGTGGTTGCCGCCAAATGTGTGATTCCACGGCAGCCAGTCGATGATGACTGGCGGCTCGTCCTTCAGGAACGCCAGCGTATCGCGCAGCATGATCTGGTTGGCGCACATCATGCGCTGGGTGTTGATCACGGCTTTCGGATTGCCGGTGGAGCCTGACGTCAGCAAGAACTTCGCGATGGTATCAGGACCGATGGCTGCGTTCGCAGCATCAAGATTGGCGGCCTCCGGCGTCACGAGCAGATCGGAAAGCTTGGTCACGGGCCGGTCCGGCAGGGCGCCGGCAGAAACGACAACTTCAGTGTCGACCGGCACATTGAAGTGAATGGCGTTCATGAACGCATCCGCGTCATCGACGAAAACCAGCCCGGGCGTCAGCAGCTTCATGAGATAACCGAGCTTGCCGTAGTCCTTCGAGACCAGCGAATAGGCCGGCGACACCGGCGCATAGGGAATGCCGGCATAGAGCGCGCCGAAGGCAATCAGTGCGTGATCGATGGAATTTCCGGAGAGAATGACGATGGGCCTGTCGGCGGAGAGCCTGCGCGACAACAGCGCCGAGGCGATATGGCGGGCCGCATCGAGCATCTGCGCGTAGGTGACTTCGCGCCAGCCACCGCCTTCCGCTCGCTCGGCCATGAAAACGCGATCCGGCGCCTCCCTGGCCCATTGATGCAGATAATCGGTGACACGTTCCGGATAGTCGCCGATGGCATTGGTCGGGCGCAGATAGATGGTGCCGTCGTCGCGGCGCTCGATGGTAACAGCCGGATCGCCATAGGAAATCGGCCGCAACGGATGTTCCGTCGCCGCTCGTTTCGTCTGATCGATCTTGTCAGCACTTGCAGACATTGCTTCCGCCCTGTGTATTTCGTCCCGATTCTTTTATTTTTATTGGTAGTCGTTGGCCCGGATCAGCCGGGCTTCACCTTGCCCGCCTTGCGATCCAGAAAATCGCGGATGCGATTTTTCGCCTCCTGATCGCTCTGCGCCACCGACGCCATCAGTGCTTCCAGCATCAACCCTGTCTGCGGACTGGCTTCAGCGATCAGCGGCAACGCTTGCAGCACCGCGAAATTTGTCAACGGTGCATTCTGCGCGACGCGTTCGGCGAGTTCGATCGCCCTAGGGAGTGCGCCGCCGGCTTCCGTCAGATATTGCGCGAAGCCGAGCGCCATGCCCTCTTCCGCCTTGTAGACGCGGCCGGTGAGCATCATGTCGGCCATCCGGTGCACGCCGATCAGGCGCGGCAGGCGCATCGAACCGCCGCCGCCGACGAAGATACCACGGCTACCTTCCGGCAGCGCGTAATAGGCCGAGGGATCCGCGACACGAATATGTGCAGAGCAAGCCAATTCAAGCCCGCCGCCGATCACGGCCCCCTGCAATGCGGCGATCACCGGGACACGGCAATGCTGGATGATATCGAACACCCGGTGCCACATGCGCGAATGCATCAGGCCGGCCGTCGCGTCGCGCTCGGTGAGTTCGGACAGATCGAGGCCGGCGGAGAAATGCCCGCCGATGCCATGTATCACCACCGCGCCGATGTCTTCCGGCAGCGACGCGAAGCAACGCTCGATGTCCAGGATCAGTCCATCGTTCAGCGCGTTGCGCTTGGCGGGACGGTTCAGGCCCACGATCAGCACGCGGCCCCGGGTTTCGATCTGGAGCATGGCGGCGGCAACGGCGACGGCTTGGTTCATGAGCGCGATTAGGTCCTGGCTAGAATAATTATATCTTATAACGAATGGCTCATGAGTCAATCTTGCGGTGCAATAGGGGTTGATTTCGCCCTAGGTTAAGGTCAGGTATTTCGGTGCGCGACAGCGATCCGGATCCAAGAGCACCACATCGCCCTACCTGATCTCGACGCCCTGCCCGGCAACACAGGTCTCACAGCACCTGATGCACTGCCAGTTCGACCCGATCCGGATGCCGGGCGCCGACGCCGATGAACAGGTTCTGCATCAGCCAGCGATATTTGGGATGGCCGGTTTCAAATCGGGGCACCGAGCGGAAATAGATCAGCGCAGGATCGATGGCCTCGCCGCGGGCAATGCGATCGAGCGCTTCCTTGGGCCCGAAGCGGATGCCGATATTCTCGATATAGACGATGGCGCCGTCGTCGAGTGCAAACGTGTATTTCGCTTCCAGTTCGGTGAAGCCGTCCGGACGGATGACCTGGAAATCCGCACCAGTCGGATGGATCGTGCCCTTGATACCCTCGCCCTCCACGGACCCACCAAGGACCGGGATGACGCGGCGGACGCCATATCCGAGGTCGCCGGCAACGACCGGCGTACCGACCTTGATAGCGAGGCTGAAGACATACTTCGTGGCGAGTTGCGGTGTCGTCATCGCATCATCCAATCATCCGCGTCGGCAGCCAGGTGGCAATCAGCGGGAACAGGATCAGCAATACGAGGCGGATCAGGTCCGTGACCACAAAGGGCAGGACGCCCTTGAAGATGGTCGCCATGCTGACGTCCTTGATCACGCTCTTGATGACGAAGACGTTCATGCCGACCGGAGGATGGATCAGGCCGAGCTCGACGGTCATCACGATGACGATGCCGAACCAGATCGGATCGAAGCCCAGCGCCATAATCACAGGAAACACGATCGGCACGGTGAGGATGACCATCGCCATCGCATCCATCAGGCAGCCCAGCACGAGATACATCAGAAGGATCAGCGCCAGCACGCCGTAGGGTCCAATGCCCAAACCGGTGAGGAATTCGGTGACATGCTGCGGGGTCTGCGTGATGGTGAGGAAGTAGCCGAAGCACAGCGCGCCGATCAGCACAGTGAACACGGCTGCTGCGGTCCGGGTCGCCTGCAGCAATGACTGCAGGATGCCGTCCTTGTTCAGCTTGCCGCGCAGCACGCCGATGATGAAGGCGCCGACCGCGCCGACCGCACCGGCTTCGGTCGGAATGAAGAAGCCGCCATAGAGGCCGCCGATCACGAAGACGAACAGCAGCAGCGGCGACCACACGTCTCGGATCGCCGCAGCGCGCTCGCGCCAGGACGCCTTCGGGCCCGCCGGCAGGAAGCCCGGCTTGACCACCCCGATGATCGCAATAGTGATCATGTGCATCACGATAGCGAGCAAGCCCGGCACGATGCCGGCGATAAACAGCTTGCCAATGTCCTGCTGGGTAATGATGCCGTAAACCGCAAGCACTGTGGACGGCGGCAGCATCGCACCAAGCGTGCCGCCCACGGCGATGACGCCGGTGGAGAAGCTCTGCGGATAGTTGAAACGGCGCATTTCCGGATAGGCAACGGCGGAGAATGTCGCGGCCGTCGCCACCGACGAGCCGGAGATCGCAGCAAAACCGCCGCAGGCGGCGATGGTCGCGATGCCCAATCCGCCCTTCCAGTGGCCGACGAAGGTGTTGGCCGCGCGGAACAGCTCACGGCTGATACCCGAGACCGAGACGAAGGCCCCCATCAGGAGGAACATGGGGATCACGCCGAAGGAATAATCCGTCACGGTCCGCATGGTGGTCTGACCGACCAGCTTGAGTGCCGGCGCAAAACCCGTCAGATAGCCGAAGCCAGTGATGCCTACGAGGCCCATCGCCATGCCCACCGGCACGCGCAGCAGCATCAGGACAAACAGGCTGACAAAGCCGATGACGGCAACCGCTTCATTACTGAGGTCCATGCGACTTACTCTGCCGTCTTGATTTTGGGTTCGTGCATCTCTTCCGGATGGAAGATCAGCCGGTAAGTGCGGATCGCGATCAGCAGCACCGCCGAGACGTCGCCGATCCATGACAGCAGGAAGAACGGCCAGACCGGTAATTGCAGATCCATGGTGACGATGTGGCTCGAATAGGTGTCCACCACCTTATCGAACAGTGTGTAGGTCTGCACCGCGACAACGAACAGCAGCACCAAGGTTGCGAACACGTCGATCCAGCGCTGATATTTCGGCGTCGCATTGGCCCAGACCAGATCGACGGTGATGTGCGAGCCGCGATAGGAGGTCGCGGCGATGCCCCAGAAGATCAGCACGCCGAGCATGAACTGGCCGATATTGTAGTAATCGGGGATCGTGACCGCGAAGAATTTTCGCATGAACACCGCAATGAAGGTGTTCAGCGCAACGATGCCGACGAAGAATGCGGCGATCCATTCAATGGAATCGATGAAGCGATCCATCATGTTCTTGCGCGGCGGGTCGGGCGGAATGCCGAGGGCACCGTCCTGGAAGATATGGGGCGTGGCGGTCATGGGCAGGTCCTGATGGCGCTTACTTTCTTCTCCCCGCTTGCGGGGAGAAGGTGGCTCGCGCGCACGAAGTGCGAACGAGTCGGATGAGGGGACTCTCCACGAGCGTCGGAGCCGGCGGAGATTTCCCCTCACCCGCCATTCACATGCGTCGCATGCGAATGGCGACCTCTCCCCACGAGCGGGGAGAGGTCAGAATCACAACCCGGCGTCGTGCTTCTTCAGCATCGCCTTGAGATCTGCATCGATGGCATCGGCGTCACCGCCGGCCTTCTTGACAGCAGCGGCCCAAGCGGCGTTGAGAGGCTGGATACCCTTCTTCCACTCGGCAAGCTGTTCCGGCGTCAGCTTGTAGACCTCGTGATCCGGAAGCGCCTTCATCTTGGTGCGGCCATTGGCTTCGAAATCGACCCAGGGATCGGTGACTTTCGAGGCCCATTCCGGCGTGCAGTGATCGTCGATGATCTTCTTCTGCGCCGCGGACATGGAATTATACTTGGCGAGGTTGATGTTGTAGGTGAACACCGTCGAATAGAGCGGCACGTCGATGTGATACTTCACCACCTTGTCGATGCCGAACAGGAAGATCGAGCCCCACGGGAACGCGATCTCGTCGGCAACGCCGCGTTCGATCGCATCGCGCGATTCCGGTGCCGAGGCCTGCACATTGGTGCCGCCGAACAGCTTGACCATTTCGCCGATGGTGCTCTGCGCGGGGCGGACCTTCACCCCGTTGAGGTCTGACGGTACGAGGATCTTCTTCTTGCCGTGGATCGATCCGGGATCGTGGATGAAAGCGAAGCACAGCTTCGTATCCTTCATCTCGGTCTTGGCGTATTTCTGATACCACTCGTTGAGCGCGAGGGTGCCCTTCTTACCATCCGAGAACACGAAGGGCAGCTGACCTGCGGCCACGATGGGGAAACGGCCGGGCTGATAGCCGGGATTCACATAAGTGATATCGGCAATACCATCGCGCGCCATGTCGTAATGGTCGAACGCCTTGCCGAGCTGTTCCGAGGGGAACACCGACATCTTGATGCTGCCGCCCGAGGCCTTCTCGATATCGGCGGCCCAGGCCTGCGTGGCCGGCACCAGCGGATGCGCTGGCGGCACCCACAGCGATACTTTCATATTGACGGTCTTGTCTTGCGCCTGCGCGGGCGTGAGTACCGGCATGATGCAGCCAGCCGCCAGCAATGCGAGAATTGCTTTCCTCATCGTCTCTCCCTCTACGTCCACCTGGACGTGTTCTCTCGAACGTGTTCACCGGACCTTGAATGGCCCTTTGCGAATATTGTTATATGTTATAATCATCCATGCAAGCGGTGCGATCGCACACGTTGCGGAGCCAGTGTCGCGACCTCGCTTGACTTGTCAACTCAGTCGGACGACAGAGCCTATATCAACCGCGGGAGCAAGCGTTGCGAACAAAAGTTGCCATCATCGGAGCTGGTCCGGCTGGAATGTTGCTTGGGCAACTATTGCATGCCTATGGGATCGATAACGTTATTCTCGAACGTAAGGATCGCGACTATGTGCTGGCACGGATCCGCGCCGGCGTGCTCGAACAAGGCACCGTTGGCCTGCTGGAAAAGCTGGGGATTACCGAGCGCCTGCATCACGAAGGCCTGATCCATGACGGAATCGAGCTTCTATTCGGCGGAATTCGCCACCGCCTCGACCTGAAGAAAGCCTCCGGCGGCAAGGTGGTCACGGTTTATGGCCAGACCGAAGTCACCCGCGACCTGATGGACGCCCGCGACAAGGCCGGGCTGACCACAGTCTACGATGCCGACAATGTCAGTCTGCATGATTTCGACGGCAAAAGCCCTCGCGTCCGCTACGTCAAGGATGGCGTAAGTCACGAAATCGCCTGCGATTTCATCGCCGGCTGCGACGGGTTCCATGGCGTGTCGCGGCAGAGCGTACCCGCCTCGGCCGTGCAGACCTTCGAGCGCATCTATCCGTTCGGCTGGCTCGGCCTGCTCTCGGATACGCCGCCGGTGTCGCATGAGCTGATCTATACGAATCACGAACGCGGCTTCGCGCTGTGCTCGATGCGCTCGATGATGCGCAGCCGATATTACGTCCAGTGCTCCCTCGACGAGAAGGTCGAGAACTGGACCGACGATATGTTCTGGGATGAGTTGCGTCGCCGTCTCGACACGGAGGCGGCCGAGAGCCTCATCACCGGTCCTTCGCTGGAGAAGAGCATAGCGCCGCTGCGTAGTTTTGTCGCGGAGCCGATGCGGTTCGGCAGGCTATTCCTGGCCGGCGACGCCGCCCATATCGTGCCGCCGACCGGCGCCAAGGGCCTCAACCTCGCCGCCTCCGACGTCCATTACCTCTCCACGGCGCTGCGCGAATTCTATGACGAGAAATCCTCGAGTGGTCTCGACTTCTATTCGGCCATCGCGCTGAAACGCGTGTGGAAAGCAGTGCGCTTCTCGTGGTGGATGACTTCGATGATGCACCGCTTCCCCGATAATGACGGCTTCGGCACCAAGCTGCAGCAAGCCGAGCTCGACTACGTCGTGCATTCGGATGTCGCGACGGCATCGCTGGCAGAAAATTATGTGGGACTGCCGTATTAGGCCCGCGCACTCACACTCTGCATGTCGTCACCCGGCTTGACCGGGTGACCCAGTAAACAGCGGCAAGTGTGATGATCCGAACCGCCCGTGTTTACCGGTTCATCCGCTTTCGCTGGTGATGACGGACTGGGTTTGGCGTTATCGCTGTCACACCTGTTTTAAACATCCAGTCAGACCTGTTTCAAACTTTGTTGGCCTGTCCTTTGCGCATGCTTTCGCTTCTATGGCGTAAACGATCCAGATGGGTGCGCCATGACCGACATTTCGATCCCCGATGGCTTCGCGCCACATTATCGCAAGAGCCCCCTCACCGCCCCGTGGGAGCCGATCTATTCGAAGGTGACGGACAGCAACGTCATCCTCGGTCTCCGCATCGCCGAAGCGCATACCAATTCGCGCGGCATGGCGCATGGCGGGCTGATCACGGCGCTGGCCGACAATGCGATGGGCCTGAGTTGTGGGCATGTAGTCGGCGGCGGCACACGGTTGGTGACCGTCAATCTGTCCGCCGATTTCCTCGGCGCCGCGCAGATCGGACAGTGGCTGCAGATCGAGACCGAAGTGATCAAGACCGGCAAACGCCTTTGCTTTGCGCAGGCGCTGATCACGGCGGATGGCGAGCCCTGCGCCCGGGCGAATGGCACGTTCAGTGTGGCATCACCAAAAGTGTAGCACTGGCTATCGCTTGCTGAAATCCCAGTGGCAGGTTTCGGCAGCGAGATCGATGAAGACGCGCACTTTCGCGGACAACAGCCGCGACGTCGGATAGACGATGTGGATCGGCACCGCTGGCGGCTCGAACCTCATAAGCACGCGTTCGAGGCGTCCGGCCGCCAGGGCATCGGCCGCCTGATAGGCCAGCACGCGGGTCAGGCCGCCGCCATGCTCGGCATGCCAGATGGCGGCATCGGCAACGTCGGTCGTGAAGCGCGGCATATGCGTGATGCGAATGTCATCGCCATCCTGCACGAAGCGCCATTCCGGCGCTGATGTAATGGCACCGAACTGGATCGTATCGTGCTTCGCAATGTCCTCCGGCGTCTTCGGCTCCCCGCGCCGCGCCAGATAATCCGGCGACGCGACGACGATACGCGGCATGCTGCCGACATGACGCACCACCAGACTGGAATCGGGGAGATGGCCGATCCGGACGGCGACATCGATCCCGTCTTCAACCAGACTGACCATGCGATCAGTCAGTCGTAATTCGCCTGACACATCGGGATAACGCTGCAGATAGGCCGATATCAGGGGCGTGACGTGCAGACGCCCGAAGCCGACCGGTGCGGAGACGACCAGACGCCCGTTCGGCTGTGCGCGTTCGGCCTGCGCGGAGCCTTCGGCCTCCTCGATGTCCGCGAGAATCTGGCGCGCTCGTTGCAGATAGCGCGCGCCGACATCGGTCAGCATCACCGAGCGGGTGGTCCGCTGAAGCAGGCGGGCGCCCAGTCGCTCTTCCAGGGCGGCCACCATGCGGGTGACGGCCGAGGCGGAAAGTCCAAGCTTGCGGGCCGCAGGCGCAAACCCCTGCAGGTCCGCTACGGCGACGAAGACGGTCATGGCTTCGATGCGATCCATCCAACTATTTCATATCCCGCAACAATGAAGTGTCAATTCCGACGATTGTTCTATTGCGAAGAAGAAGCCACTTTTGACCAGCGAGAACCTATCCTGTTCCCAGCTCCAATCAGGAGTAAGCCATGTCAGACAGCCACGCCTATTCCAGCGACATTGCCTTCACGCCGACCGTCAAGGCGATCCAAACCCGTAAGGGGTCGCGTTCCGGCTATGCGCATGTTGAGGAAAACGGCGGCTGGCGTACCGAGGTCGATGACAATCTTGCTGCGTTTCTCGCTGAAACCAACAGCCTGTTCTTTGCCACCGCCAGCGCGGACGGCCAGCCCTACATCCAGCATCGCGGCGGGCCAGCCGGCTTCGTGAAGGTGCTCGACAAGCAGACGCTGGCCTTCGCCGACTACAGCGGCAACCGGCAATACATCACGCAAGGCAATCTGGCCGAAAATCCCAAGGCGAACATCTTCATCATGGATTTCGCACATCGTCGCCGGGTCAAGCTCTGGGGAACGGCGCGGGTGGTGGAGGACGATCCGGCGCTGCTGGCATCGCTGATGCCCCAAGGCTATCGCGCCAAGCCCGAGCAAGTGATCCTGTTCACCATAGCCGCGTGGGATACCAATTGCCCGCAGCATATCCCGCAGAAATTCGATGCCGCCGATGTTGCTGCAGCACTGGCAGCGCGCGATGCACGGATCGCAGAGCTGGAAGCCGAGCTGGCGACGCTGAAGGACTCAGCGCCGCCGCATTGAAGACCGTGCAGAGGTCAGGCTGCGACGCTGCACTGCCAGACATGCTCGGGATAATACTCCGCCATCATGCGATCGACGTAAGCGACGAGATTCCCGTAACGCTGCAACTGACGCTGCAACGGTGATGGAAACAGAGGCGACAGAATTCCGGCCAGGACGCCGAATGCCGTCGCATCGACACCGGCGGGGCGGTTGCTCATCAGGTGGGACTTTCCGGCCAACAGCACCGACAGCGCCATCAGGGACCGATCGGCGAGCTGGAGCGCCTCATCCGCCGGATGCCGGCCAAGGCCGCTCGCCAGATGATTCTGAATGACAGACTTTCGCGCGGCTTCGCGAATTTCGGCGCGATGCGCCTCCGGCACACCATCGAAGAAGCGCGATGGTCCCTTGGCGAAGTTATCGGCATCGACCCAGCGCACGCCGACCAGCGACCAATAGAGGTGATGCTCGATCATCCGCTCGATCGCCCAGGCCTGCGCACGTTGAGCGAGATCGAGACCCTTATCGAAATCCACGTCATATTCGCGTTCGATATAGGCTCGGATGAAGGTGGAGTCGGCGATGGTCTCAGCCCCGTCGTCGATATAGGGCATCTGCCCTTTCGGCGAATCCTGCGGACGTGCCGGTTGCTTCTGATAGGGCAAGCCGGCCATCTTGAGCTGGACCTCCGTCTTGGTGACGAAAGGGCTGATTTCCGGCAGGCCGAAGCCCGCGCCTGCGCCGTGAAGGACGATCATGTGGTTTCTCCGAGTGATAAGGACAAGAGACTAGGCATTCGCTGCTGCCAACATGGTGTCAGCAGCCATCACGTTGCGTGACGCCGGCGACCCAGACCCGCGTCTGGCCCACCACGGCGGTGGCCATGCGCCAGCCGAGCCCGATCAGGGCCCAGCGAAGGTCTCCGGACAGGACAAAAATTGTGCGTTCGAGCAGCCATGCCCGGATGCGCCAGAGGCGGTCATCATGCGAAAATGCTTCGAGACACTCGAAAGCGGCCATTGCAGAATCCTTCGATCGTTTGAACCTGGGTCCTGTATGCCTGCCCCCTGCTGCCAACATGCTGTCAGCATCCACCGCGGACCAAGAATGACAGAGAGACGACCATGAGACGCGCCGACCGGCTGTTTCAGATCATCCAGGTGCTCCGCCGCACGCGGAAGCCGCTGACAGCCGATGCCATTGCCGCCGAACTCGAAACGTCAAAACGGACGATCTATCGCGACATCGCGACACTGATGGCACAACGCGTCCCGATCCGCGGCGAAGCCGGCATGGGCTATATCCTCGAACGCGGCTTCGACATGCCGCCGCTGATGCTGACACCCGACGAAATCGAAGCCGCCGTGCTTGGCGCGCAATGGGTGATGGGCCACGCGGATCCAGCCTTGGCCAAGGCGGCACAGGATCTCATTGCGAAGATCGCGGACACCGTGCCCGAACGCTTGCGCCCGTTTGTGCTGGAACCCGCGAGCCGCGCGCGGCCGGATTTCCACGGCGCCGCCGACAGTATGGATATGGTGCAAATGCGCGCGCATATTCATGCGGGCAAGAAGGTCCGGCTGCTTTACCGGGACGAAGCCGGTCGCAACAGCGAGCGCATCGTCTGGCCGATCGCGGTGGGTTATCTGGAAGCCGTGCGGCTGCTGGCGGCGTGGTGCGAGCTTCGCAAGGATTTCCGCAGTTTTCGAACCGACCGCGCGATCGAGGCCCACTTCCTCGATGAGAAGTATCCGGAACGGCGCGAAACGCTGCGCAGCAAATGGCGCAAGACGCTGAGCTGGGAGCGGCCACAGGATACCTGAAACAGGCGAGCCTGCATCTGCACGGCTGGCGCAATCCGCCCGATCGCGATAAACCGCGGCATGACAAGCGATGTCACCACGATCAGCGACGCCAGCCCGTGCCAGGCCTGTGGCGCGTGTTGTTCATATTCGAGCAACTGGCCGCGCTTCACCATCGAGGACGATGCCGAACTCGATCTGATCCCGGCCAAATACATCAATGATCGTGAATCGGGAATGCGCTGCGATGGTGATCGCTGCAGCGCGCTGACGGGAAAAATTGGAGAGGCAACAGCCTGCGGGATCTATGCAGTCAGGCCGGACGTGTGTCGGACCTGCATGCCCGGCGATCCCGAATGTGCCATGGCGCGACGCCGGCACGGGCTGCCCGTGCTGGCAGCCGCAGAATAGTTGGCGTCAGTTCACGCCGTAACGGTGTGAGCGAGTGCCTTGTCGTCCAGTTCGTCGTCGAGATCGTCATCCATCGGCGCCAGCGTCGAGAGCGGCTTGGTCGACAGCGTGATGGCCTTGCGGCTGTGATAGGCCGACACCGAAGGACGCGCTACGGCGGTGTCGTGGGACAACGCGTAGAGTGTGGAACCGACGCGGCCACCGAATTCGATCAGCTCACGTTCGCTGCAGCTCGATGCGATCGAAATCGCCAAGGCATGGAGATGACTGCGGCGATAGCAGAACAAGGCCAGCATCGCGCGGACATCGGATGAAACGCTCGCCACAAGATGGGGCAGGCCATTCTCATTGGCACGATACATTGCACCGAGCAGGTCTTCCTCGACGGGGCAAAAATCGTTCTCAAAAGCTTGACGGCTGGACCGCATGGGGTTTCTCCTCGTTGATGAGGATGCGGTTGAATTTCCTAACGTGCAGTTAACCAACAGCCTTAATGGCCGGGTGCGTCTCTTGAGTAACAGTTTGAAATGTGGCAGCCGCGCCGCGATACCGCCACATTGGAACTCGAAGCGTTCAAATGCGCATCAGCTGTTGGCGACGATGAAGATGGCCAGGAAGAAGTCGGTCAGGTGGTGCAGCGCCTGATCGATACCGATCAGCCACCAGAACCAGCGATGGCCCTGCGTCACACCGAAATGCGATACGCAGATGCCCTTGAGCCGATCGATGGTGATGTGGATGGCGAAATCGACCAGCCCCAGGAACCAGAGCTTCGGCTGTACGACGGCCACGAACAATGTCGTGAGGACACCATGGATCGCACAATGCGTCAGCAGCGGCAGCGCCCATCCGGTCCGCTGATCCTTGCCCATCGCCATCCAGGCGTTCTGCAACAGGAAATCCGCGATCACGTGCTTGACGGTGAGGACGAGCATCCACCCGACGAGCCCGCCCAGAGCAATCGACGACGACATTGCAGGAAACAACAAGCTGACGTCCCTCTCACCGGTCACGATAGAACGGCCTGCCCAGCCGATCCCGATCGCTCGCCCTATTTATGACACCCCGAAACCGGGAATGCACGCAGCGGAACCTGAAACTCACCGCTTCCTGCACAGCCATTCAACCGAGATATCACCGTCCATACTCCACTTTCACGCTAGCTGATCACCTCGTGCGCGCGGAGTTCGCCGATCGCCTTGCGTAATTGGTCACCCTTGGGGTCGCGCGGAACCGCACGCGCACGCGCGATTGCGTCCGACAGATCGGCAATCACCAACGTTCCATCGAAAGCTGGCTTGGCAAGCCCGTCGATGATCTGATGCCAGGCGGCCATGCCTTGCCGGTAGCCGGTGCCGTAGCCTTCGATCATGGTGGCCGTCTGCACGATGGCCATTGCCGCGTCGGGCTGCCTGGTCAATGCGCGATCGATCATATGCAGCCAGCGCTCAACCCAGACACGCTCGGTCTCGTAGCGCGTCGACAACAGGCGCCAGCGTCGCAGCCAGGATTCGAACTCAAGACGTTTGACGCCCCAAATGCTCGCCTTGCTGAACCGAATGGGCACCGTGCGATGCGCGCAATAGATGCGCTCAAGTGCCCACATCAGGGGATCACCGACGATCTCCGGCAATGCCGACACCAGTTCATCAAGCCGAAAGCGCCGCTTGTCGACCACCGGCGGCCGACCGGGTATCACGGGCTCCTGCAGCTTGAGCTGTGCGATGCGGATTGGATCTTGATAACTCATGCGCACGGCGAGCAGCCGCGCAATCTCGCAGAACAGTTCGTCATCGACATTTCGCCGGCCGACGAAGCGACGCAGCCGGTTGCTATAGAGCTGTGCATAGCCGGCGCTCTGATAATTGATCAGCAGATTCACGCCATCCTGCGCCACCGGACGCACCGCATCCGGCAGGCCTGCCGGCAGGACAGGCGCCACAGGTTCGTCCTTGTTCGCCAGTTCGGCGAGCGTGGAGCGGATGACGTTGATAAAGCCTGCCACAGGACGTCCTGACGCTTATACGGGCTGCGGCGCCATCGGCAATGCGGGTGTATCCTGCTTGGCGAGGCGCGCTTCCAGCTTGTTGATATTCTCGAACAACCGCGCGCTGGCGAGACGCAAGAAAAAGAAACCGAATTCCGGATTCTGCACGTAGAGCTCTTCAACCTGGCTGTAGCTGACGCTGAGCACCATGCCTGGCTCGATACACTCCAGCGTCTGGGTGCGCTCATTCGTGGGTGACAACATGCCAAGCTCGCCGACAATGGCGCCGACCGGCAGTTCGATCCCGGACTCGACGAGACGATAGCGGCCACTGACAATGTAGAACATGTCCTCGGCCTTCTCGTCCTTGTAGAAAAGGATCTCGCCGGCCTTGCAAGGGCGCTTGGTCATGAACGGCTTCAGCCATTCCATCGACAGGTCCGAGTTCACCGACTTCTTCACGTCCTGCACCAATTGCAGCATCTGGCGCAGGCGATAGATATTGAGCGGCAGCAGGACCGTATGCAGAGCCATCGTCGGATAGTTGTGGGTCGGGATCGAGATCGCGATCAGCAGGACGTTGGCCATGATGCCGAACACCCGCAGCGGGATCATCGTGCGCATCGTGCAGGTCGCCACCACGAAGATGGTGGCGAAGGCACTGCCGGCGTGATGGAGATAGGACATATCCATGGGAGCAAACCGGGTTTTCAGGAACGGCCGCATCGTCACCCGCCAACATGAAGGACGGATAACCGGGCCTTTGCATCTGCAATATAGCCCATCCGGTTAAAATAGCCCGCCTTGCAACCGCTCAAAATCGCGGTCCGATGCGCGGATTGACGCGCCATCCGGCTACGGGCACGGTCCATTCACTGCCCGCACCGAGATACGCGATTTTTGATTCGACGCGTTTTCCAAACGCGAACCGGGCTCGAAAACGCCAGGGAGAAGAACAACATGTCGGAAACGACAGAAACCGCGTCAGACCAGTCCTCGCCACCCGTTCTGAGCATCGACGGCCCGCGCGCCACCATCCGCCTGAACCGCCCCCGGAAGCTGAACCGGCTGTCCCAGCCCGACCTGGACACCCTGATGGAGCTGTTCGATCGCGTGGAGGCGGATCGCACCATCAGGGTACTGGTCCTGACCGGCACCGGCCGGGCCTTCAGCGCCGGTTTCGACCTCAATGCCATCTCCGAGCGCGCGGCAAGTGCACCCAAATCCGTAGCAGAAGGTTCTTCCGGATCGGCCTTCGAAGCCGTCGCCAACCGGCTCGAGGATCTGGGGCTGCCGACCATCTGCCGGCTCAATGGCGGCGTTTATGGCGGCTCGACCGACCTGGCGCTGGCCTGCGACTTCCGCATCGGCGTCGATACCTGCGAGATGTTCATGCCGGCAGCCCGGCTCGGGCTGCACTACTACAAGGGCGGCATCAAACGCTATGTGAGCCGGCTCGGGGTCGACAACGCCAAGCGGCTGTTCCTCACCGCTCAGAAGCTGGAAGCCAGCGAACTGCTCCGCATCGGCTACCTCACCGCCATGGTGCCCGCCGAGGCGCTGGACGAGGAAGTCGACAAGCTCGCGAATACTCTCGCCGGAAATGCGCCGGTCGCCATGCGCGGCATGAAGCAGGCGATCAACGAATTCGCCCGCGGCGAGCTGGACGAGGCTGCGGCCGACCAGCGCGCGCGGGACAGCATGCGCGGCGACGAGATCAAGGAAGGCACGAAGGCGTTTGCGGAGAAACGGGCGCCGAGGTTTTGATCTGGCGCTGCGCCACGCTTCCCTCTCCCCGCAAGCGGGGCGAGGGGAAGCGAGGCACAGCCTTATCTATCCGACAAACGTCGCTACATCGTCCAGCTGCGCGCGGTTCGTCCGATAGCTGTTCACCTTGTGCTCGCGATCCGGATAGCCAAACGAGATGCCGCAAACCACGCGGCGGTCATCGCTCATGCCAAAATGCTGGCGGACCACCGCCGAATGAAATGCCAGCGCGGCCTGCGGCACGGTCGCTAGTCCCAGCGCCTGCGCCGCCAGCATGAAGTTGTTCACATAGCCGCCGCAGTCCACCGCGCCATAGACGCCGAGTGCCTCGTCCGAGGTAATGATCGCCACATGCGGCGCGCCGAAGAAATTGAAGTTCTGTAGCGCCTGTTCGGCATAGGCGGTCTTGTCGCCCCTTGCGATGCCCAGCGTGTTGTAGAGCTGAAAGCCGCTTTCACGGCGGCGATCCAGATAGACCCCGCGATATTCGCGCGGAAACGGGAAATCGCCGGAATTCGGCGTGCCTGCGGCCGCGACGGGATAGAGCACGTCGCGAAACTTCCTGGTGGCTTCACCCGACGTGATCGTCACCTGCCACGGCTGGCTGTTGCACCACGACGCGGTCTTCTGCGCGGCATTGAGAATGCGCTCGATAATCGCGCGCGGCACCTGCTCGGTCTTGTAGGCACGGCAGGAGTAGCGCGACGCGAGGAGATCTTCGAGCATATCGATGGGAGTAGTTTCAGTCATGAAATCCTCGGCCTGTAGGATGGATAGAGCGACTTCGCGAAACCCATCACGGCAATGCATTGAGATGATGGGTTTCGCTTCGGCGCGATGCACCTTCGCTCTACCCATCCTACATATTACTCAGGATGAGGACGGAGATGTCACCGTCCCTTGGTCGGGACCTTGTTAAACGGCACGTCCTTATCAACGCGGATGTCGCCCGGCAGGCCGAGCACGCGCTCGGCGATGATATTGCGCAGGATCTCGTCGGTCCCGCCGGCGATACGCATCGAGGGCGAACCCAGGATCGTCGCCTGGAATTCGCCGGCCGCTTCCGCATCGGCGCCGACAAGCGCACCGGAAGCGCCCTGCAGATCGGCGGCGAACATCGCGATATCCTGCATCATCGTGCCCGAGACCAGCTTGCCGATGGAGTTCTCCGGACCTGGACGCTCGCCCTTCGACAGCGCCGAGATCGAGCGATAGCTGGTATATTTCAGGCCGGAATTCTTCACCGCCCAGTTTGCGAGCCTTGAGCGCACATTGGGATCGTCGATGGCAAGACCATCCTCCAGCATCAGGTTGCTGCAGAATTCGAACAGTTCCGGGAAGCCGGTCGCGACGCGTGACCCGATCGACATGCGCTCGTTCATCAGCGTGGTCAGCGATACGTTCCAGCCGTCACCGACCGCGCCAAGGCGCTGGCTGTCTGGAATCCGGACATTGGTGAAGAACACCTCGTTGAATTCCTGCATGCCGTTGGCCTGCTTGATCGGCTTCACCTCGACGCCGTCGCTCTTCATGTCCAGGAAGAACATGGTGAGGCCCTTGTGCTTGGGCACATTCGGGTCCGTGCGGGTGATCAGGATGCCGTAGTCCGAATAGTGCGCGCCGGAGGTCCAGATCTTCTGGCCGTTGATGATCCAGTCGTCACCATCCTTTTCAGCACGCGTGCGCAGACCGGCGACGTCGGATCCGCCGGCAGGTTCGGAAAACAACTGGCACCAGACTTTCTCACCCGACGCCAAAGGCGGCAGGTATTTGCGCTTCTGGTCTTCGGAGGCATAGGCCATCACGGTAGGACCACACATGCCCTGCCCGATAGCGAAAGGCCGCGCGAGCTTGTCATAGACGCCCTCTTCCTGCTGCCAGATCACGCGCTCGATCGGCGTCGACCCACGGCCGCCATATTCCTTCGGCCAGTGCAGGCAGGCCCAGCCGGCATCGGCTTTCTTCTTCTGCCAGGCCTTGGCGACATCGAGCATCGCATCGCGCTTCTCAGAGGCGCGCTTGGCCGACGGCTTGGTCAGCTCGGCCTCCAGCTCCTTCGGCGCATTGGCGTCGATCCACTTGCGCGCGATCGCGCGGAATTCGGCTTCCTGCGGCGTGTCATCGAAATTCATGGCAGTCGTCCTTAATGAGAAAAGAAAGCGTAGGATGGGTAGAGCCCTTGCGAAACCCATCGATGGGCTTGCGCGGACATTGATGGGTTTCGCTGCGCTCTACCCATCCCACAGGCTGACTTATCGTCCCTTGGTCGGGATCTTGTTGAATGGCACGTCCTTGTCGACGCGGATGTCGCCCGGCAGGCCGAGCACGCGTTCCGCGATGATATTGCGCAGGATCTCGTCAGTGCCGCCCTCGACGCGCGTCGCGGGCGAACGCAGCAGCATCGCCTGGAATTTGCCGGCAACCTCTGCGTCTTCCGGTCCGTTCAGTACACCGGCCGCGCCCTGCAGATCGAGCGCATAGGTCGCGACGTCCTGCAGCATGGCGCCGGCAACGAGCTTGCCGATGGAATTTTCCGGACCCGGTCGCTCACCGCGCGACAGCGCCGAGATGGCGCGGAAGCTGGTGTAACGAAGTCCGCTGGCGCGCACCGCCCAGTTGGCGAGCCTGGAGCGCACGGCCGGATCATCGATCGCCGGACCGTCATCCAGCATCAGGCTGTTGCAGAATTCGAACAGCTCCGGGAAGCCGGTGGCGACATTGGCGCCGATTGCCATGCGCTCGTTCATCAGCGTGGTCAGTGACACGTTCCAGCCATCGCCGACGGCACCGAGGCGCTGGCTATCTGGAATCCGCACGTCGGTGAAATAGACCTCGTTGAATTCGGCCTGGCCGTTGGCCTGCTTGATCGGCTTCACCTCGACGCCCGGGCTCTTCATATCCAGGAAGAACATGGTGAGACCCTTGTGCTTCGGCACAGTGGGATCGGTGCGGGTAATCAGGATGCCGTAATCCGAGTAATGCGCGCCCGAGGTCCAGATCTTCTGGCCATTGATGACCCAGTCATCGCCATCCTTCTCTGCGCGGGTGCGCAGACCGGCCACGTCCGACCCCCCAGCTGGTTCGGAGAACAACTGGCACCAGATCTTCTCGCCGGAGGCCAGCGGCGGCAAATACTGCCGCTTATGCTCCTCGGCGGCATAGGCCATCATGGTCGGGCCGCACATGCCGTGACCGATGATGAACAGCGCGCCAAGCTTGCCGAACACGCCCTCTTCCTGCTGCCAGATCACCCGCTCGATCGGAGAAGCGCCGCGACCACCATACTCCTTCGGCCAATGCGGGACCGCCCAGCCGGCATCTGCCTTCTTCTTCTGCCAGGCTTTCGCGACATCGAGAATATTCGCGCTCCTGAGCTGAATGCGGCCAAGCGCGGCCTTTTTCAGCTCGTCTTCATATTGCTTGGGCGCATTGGCCGCGATCCAGGCTTTCGCCTCGGCGCGGAACGCGGCCTCCTGTGGGGTGTCATCGAAATTCATCTCGATCGATCCTTACGCCGCGTTCTTCTGGCGCATGCGCTCGATCAACTGGTCTTCCCAATAGGACAGCGAGCCCAATCCGACCGCCACGGCGTTGGAGCGACGATAATAGAGATGGCAGTCGAACTCCCAGGTGAAGCCCATGCCGCCGTGAACCTGGATGTTGTTCTTGGAGCAGTGCTGGAATGCCTGGGTCGCGCTGATGCGCGCGGCAGCCGCAGCTTCCGGCAGTTCGGACGCATTGGTCGAAAGCGCCCAGGCGCCGTAGTAACAATTGGAGCGTGCCAGCGTCGCGGAGACATACATGTCCGCGAGCATGTGCTTCACAGCCTGGAACGAACCGATCTGGCGACCGAAGGCGATACGATCGAGCGCGTAGTCGCGGCCCATTTCCAGTGCGCGATCGGAACCGCCGACCTGTTCGAAGCCGATCAGCACGGCGGCGCGATCGAGCACCCGCGAGAGGATGCTCCAGCCTTCGTTGGCGGCGCCGAGCGGCTCGGCCTTGACGTTCTTGAAGGAGATCTCGGCCTGATTGCGCGACGGATCGATGGAGGTCAGCGCCTTGGCCTCGACGCCTTCGCTGGTGAGATCGACCAGAAACAGGGCGATGTCGCTGTCGCGGCCGGTTGAGCCCGTGCGTGCCGCAACGATGGCAAAGTCGGCGATGGCGCCATCAGCCACCGGCTTCTTGGTGCCGTTGAGCACGCCGTTAGCTGCCGTGAGCTTGATCGCCTTCGGCGACGGATTGCCCGAGCCTTCGAACAGCGCCAGCGTGCCGATGGCATTGCCCTGCGCAATGGCCGGCAGCCACTTCTGCTTCTGCGCATCGGAGCCGGCCAGAAGCAGCGCTTCGGCGGCAAGATACACGGTGGACGAGAACGGCACCGGCGCCAGCGCGCGGCCCATTTCCTCCGCGATCACACAGAGTTCGAGATGACCGGCACCCGAGCCACCAAAGGCTTCCGGGATGGCGACGCCGAGAAAGCCCATATCTGCGAGACCCTTCCAGAGCTCGCGGTCATAGGGCGCCTTGCCGTCGATCACGGCGCGCACCGCCTTGGGCGGGCACTTCTCGGTGAGAAAACGCCGGGCCTCGTCGCGGAGCTGCTTCTGGTCGTCGGAAAAATCGAAGTTCATGGCGGTGTACTCTGTCTTCGTGTTGTTTCGTAGGATGGGTGGAGCGTTTTTTCGCGAAACCCATCGCGGCGGTGTTTGCAGTTGATGGGTTTCGCTACGCTCTACCCATCCTACGGATCGTCATCCTCAATTCAGCACCATCACGTCTTCGCCGGGATGTTCGGCGTAAAGCTGCGCGACCAGTGCAGCACGGCGCTCGAGACCGGCGCGCTGGTTGATGTAGCCCTTGTCGGTGAGTTCGTTACCATCGATGGACGCCGGCTCGACCATGAACATCGCGCGCGCGATGCGCCGGCTGCTGGCGCCCTCGCAGGACGCGTTGTGGGCCTGCAGACCGTTCTTGAGGCTGGCGAGCACGGCGGGATGTTTCACGACGTCAGCAAAGCTCGCGTCAGGCTCGCCGATCATGATGCGGCAGGCAGGCAGATTGGGCCAGGCGAGCATGCCGATATACGGGCGATCCTGCCCGGTGATCAGCGCATCCTGCACCACCGGTGTCGCCGCGGCGATGGCATCGGTACGCAGCGAGCCGACATGCACGAAGGTACCGGTCGTGAGCTTGAAATCTTCCACTACCCGGCCGGAAAAGATCAGGCCCTGCACTGGATCGTTGTCATCGACGAAGATGCCGGCATCGCCGATCTTGTAGAAGCCTTCCTCGTCGAAGGCTGCCTTGGTGAGATCGGGCTGGCGATAGTAACCGG
Organism: Tardiphaga sp.; assembly: GCF_041424195.1. Lineage (NCBI taxonomy): Bacteria > Pseudomonadati > Pseudomonadota > Alphaproteobacteria > Hyphomicrobiales > Nitrobacteraceae > Tardiphaga > Tardiphaga sp. The sequence goes on from NZ_JBGMOE010000190.1 coordinate 217,393, forward strand.
GCATCACATTGACGCCGCGCAGCCTGAGTTCGTATTTCGAATCCACCGGCACCATCTTCAATTCGACGCCGGGGAACGGCAGGCCGATCAGGCCGACGCGCTCGGTGTCCCAATAGGTGCCGGTCGAGGTCGGCGCCGTCTCGGTGCAGCCCCAGCCGGTATAGAACACGATGCGGGTGCCGGTGGCGCGCACGGCCAGCGCTTCCATCCGGTCGTAGAGATCGTCCGGCAGCCGCGCGCCGCCATAGCCCATCAGCGTCATATTCTTGAAAAACGACCGCGCCAGCGCATCGTCCTTCTCCATGGCGCTGGCGATGGCCGCATAGCCCGCCGGGACGTTGGCGTAGTAGGTCGGCGAGATCTCGCGCAGATTGCGCAGCGTCTCGTCGATCATGCCGGGCATCGGCCGGCCGTCATCGATATAGAGCGTGCCGCCGTCGATCAGCAGCGGGTTGAACAGCGCATTGCCGCCCATGGTGTGATTCCACGGCATCCAGTCGAGATAGACCGGGGGCTGCGCATTGGGATCGCGCGGGCGGGTCTGCATCATCTGCGCCGCATTGGCGGTCATCATGCGCTGGGTGTTGATGACCGCCTTGGGCATCCCCGTAGAGCCTGAAGTGAACAGCAGCTTTCCGACGGTGTCGGGTGTGATCTGCGCAATGGATGCATCGACCGCCGGCGTCACCTTGGTCGCGGCCATGTCGGCGTAGGCCGTGCTGGCGATGCCTTCGGGCGCACGCCCGACATGCACGATCTTGATATCGGTCAGATCCAGCGCATCGAGCGCCTTCTGAAAGGTCGGACCGTCCTGCACCATCACTGCGACCGGCTTGATCAGGTCGAACAGATATTTAAGCTTGGCGTGATCCTGGCTCATCAGTGAATAAGCCGGCGACACCGGCGCTGCGGGATGGCGCGCCTGCATCGCGGCCTGGGTCATCAGCGCGTGTTCGATGGAATTTCCCGAGAGAATTGCGATGGGGCGATCCGCCTCAAGCTTCATGTCGAGCAGCGCCTGGGTCAGCGAATCCACCGTGCGCTTGGCTTCGGCATAGCTGAGATTGCGCCACTGCCGATCCGCATCGGCGCGCTGCGCCAGCCAGGTGTGATCGGGACGCTCCTTCGCCCATTTCGCCAGCGAGGCCGGAAGATGCGTCTCATAGGCCATCAGCGGCACGCGCGACTTCATGACAATCACGCCATCCGTGCGACGCTCGACATCGATGTCGCGCTCCATCCAGTGGATCTTGCGGAAGGCGGGCTTTGTCAGCACCGCGGCAGCCTGCGCGTTCATGTGGTTTCTCCCAAAACCGTTCTTGTCGAACCATGGTCTCGTTTGCCGGACCTTGTATTCGCTGCGTGAGATCATGCTTTAACGTGTGACGTAAACCGGCTTTCGTTTCTCGATGAATGCGCGAATGCCTTCCTCGAAGTCCTCCGAGCGGCTGCACAGCACCTGATTGCGATCTTCCATGGCGATGACGGCCTCGATGGAGCCGGCATCGACGGACATATTGATACATTCCTTCGACAGCCGCAGCCCTACCGGCGACGCGGTCATCATGGCGTCGACATAGGGCGCGGCTGCGGCCTCGAGCTCGCCGTCATCGACCACTTCGGACACCAGCCCGACGGCAAGCGCACGATCGGCGTGGATGAAACGGCCGGTGAGGATCAATTCAGAGGCAACAGAGACGCCGACGAGGCGCGGCAGGAAATAGCTGGAGCCGATGTCACAGCCGCCTAGCCCGAGCTTGATGAAGGCGCAGTTCATCCGCGCCGACTTCGCGGCAATACGGATGTCGGCGGCCAGCGCCAGTGCGAAACCGCCACCAGCGGCAGCGCCCTGCACCAGTGCGATGATCGGCTGCGGGCAACGCCGCATCAGCATCACGATGTCGGCGATGCGGCGCTGGGAATCCAGGGACTCGGTAACCGTGCGCGGTGCGTTCTGGCCGGAGCGCGCTGCCATCGCGTGCTTGAGGTCGAGCCCGGCGCAAAAATTGGCGCCGGCGCCCTTGAGAACCACGACACGCGTCTTGCGGTTGCGCTGCAGGCTTTCGAAGTAGTCGTTCAATGCATCGATCAGAGCCGGATCGAGCGCGTTGAGATTGTCCGGGCGATTGAGCGTCACCCGGTCCACGCCGTCGTCGTGTTCGATCAGCAAAGGTGAGGTCACAACGCCAACTCCGTCCCAGCCTCGTAGGTCGCCTTGCCGGCGCTTGTATTGGTGCCCTCTCCCCGCACGAAGCGAAGCTTCGCTTCGGGTGGGGAGAGGGGAAGAAGGGTAACGACTACCGCGGAGCCATACGGATGGCGCCGTCGAGACGGATGGTCTCGCCGTTCAGCATCGGGTTCTCGACCATGTGGACCGCGAGGTTACCGTATTCCGAAGCGTCGCCGAGGCGGGCCGGATGCGGCACCTGCGCGCCCAGGCTGGCGCGGGCTTCTTCGTTGAGGCCCATCAGCAGCGGCGTCAGGAACAGGCCCGGCGCAATGGTGTTGACGCGGATCTTCTGCGACGACAGATCGCGCGCGGCCGGCAGTGTCAGACCGACGACGCCGCCCTTCGATGCAGCATAGGCGATCTGGCCGATCTGGCCTTCATAGGCCGCGACGCTGGCGGTGTTGATGATAACACCGCGCTCTTCGCCGATGGCGTCCTGCGTGACGAGCTGTTCGGCGAACAGACGCAGGCAGTTGAAGGTGCCGACGAGGTTGACCATGATGACATTGGTGAACTTCTCGAGCGGATAGACGCCCTGCTTGCCGACGATGCGCTGCGAACCGCCGATGCCGGCGCAGTTCACCAGCACGCGCGCGGTGCCGTGCGCAGCGGCTGCCTTGGCGAGCGCCGCCTTGACGTCGTTTTCGCTGGTGACGTCGCCGACGGTGGCAACGCCCTTCACTTCGGCGGCGACCTTCTCAGCATTGTCCTGCGCGCGATCGAACACGGCAACCTTGGCGCCCTTGGCAGCCATCGCGCGCGCGGTCGCGGCGCCCAGTCCCGAGCCACCGCCGGTGATGAATACGGCTACGTCTTTCAACTGCATGGAGTATGCCTTTCCTTGGGCGTTTCTGATCGTTTCTTGAATTTTTGGGTCGCGAAGAAAAAGAAGAAGAAGAAGAGGTCCTTGGGCGTTTTCTTGTTTTGTTATTCTTGAATTTGGTTCCTTGGGCGTTTCCAAACGTTCTTGAATTTTCTTGGTAGTCTTTCCTTGGGGCCGTTTCTTCTTAGCTCTGTGTCAGGCCTTTGCGGCCTTCTTGTTTGTCAAGATTCCGCCGAGCAACATCGCCTCCATATGGGCGACGTAGTCGCGGCAAACTTCATCCGTCACCGGGCCGACGCCAATGGCGCGCGACATGGCATGACGGCTGAAAAACAGGTTGTCGCAGGCACCGATCAGGCTGGTGTAGAACAGCACCGGATCGACCTTGCGGAATTCGCCAGCTTCGAGTCCTTCCGCCAGCAGACGGCGATGGAAGCCGAGCAGCGGCCCCACGAAGAACTTCGAGACCTCGTCGGCCGCCTCGTTGCTGCTCTCGTGCAGCAAGTAGTGGATCAGCCGGTTCATGTAGGGAAACTGGTAATAGGCCTTGATTATGCCGGCGATATGCAGCCGCAGTTTTGCGGTGGCCGAGATCGGCTGCGCCAGCAGATATTCCAGATTGGTCATCTCGGTGGCGGCGTCGCGCGCAAGCAGCGCCAGCAGCAGGCCGTCCTTGTTGCCGAAATGATATTTCACCAGCGCGGCGTTCACACCCGACTGCTGCGCAATCTCGCTCAGCGACACCTCGATGGAGTTGCTGGCGATCATGAGTTCGCTTGCCGCGAGCAGCAACTTATCGGCCGTCGGATTACGGCCGACGGCGGTTTTCACGGAGGTGCTGGGGTTCACAGTCGGTGCCATTCGAGGCGCAGATAATACGAACAATCACCCGCACTCAAGAGTTAATTGACCGATTGACTAAACTCTCCGCGGCAACTTAAATCCCGCGCACCGACAAGCCATCAAAATAAGCCAAATAAGGGAGAAACGCCATGGCCGAGGCCTATATCGTCGCCGCTGCACGCACCGCTGGTGGCCGCAAAGGTGGCCGTTTAGCTGGTTGGCATCCGGCCGATCTCGCAGCTTCGGTCCTGAACGCATTGGTGGAGCGCACCGGCGCAGATCCCGCCTCGGTTGAAGACGTCATCATGGGCTGTGTCGGCCAGGGTGGCGAGCAGGCCGTGAACGTCGCGCGAAATGCCGTGCTGGCCTCGAAGCTGCCGGAAAGCGTGCCGGGCACCTCGATCGATCGCCAGTGCGGTTCCTCCCAGCAGGCGCTGCATTTCGCCGCCCAGGCCGTGATGGCCGGCTCCATGGATATCGTGATCGCCGCGGGCGTCGAGAGCATGACCCGCGTGCCGATGGGCTCGCCGAGCATCCTCGCCGCAAAAGCCGGCATGGGCCACTACAAGAGCCCCGGCATGGAAGCGCGCTATCCCAACATCCAGTTCAATCAGTTCACCGGGGCCGAGATGGTCGCCGCGAAATACGGGCTGACCAAGGATGAACTCGACCAGTACGCCTATGAGAGCCACCAACGCGCCATTGCCGCGACCGAAGCCGGCCGCTTCAAGGACGAGATCATACCGCTGCAGATCACCCGCGCGGATGGCACCACGGATACGCATCACATCGACGAAGGCATCCGTTTCGATGCGACGCTGGACGGCATCCGAGGCGTCAAGCTGATCGCCGAGAACGGCAAGCTCACCGCAGCATCCGCCAGCCAGATCTGCGACGGCGCGTCGGGCGTGATGGTCGTCAACGAAAAGGGTCTCAAGCAGCTCGGCGTCAAGCCGATGGCACGCATCCACCATATGACCATGATGGGCGGCGATCCCGTGATCATGCTGGAAGCACCCCTGCCCGCCACCAAGCGCGCGCTCGAAAAGGCCGGGATGAAGATCGACGACATCGACCTGTTCGAAGTCAACGAAGCCTTCGCCTCAATTCCAACCGCCTGGTTGAAGGCCACCGGCGCCGATCCGAAGCGCCTCAACGTCAATGGTGGCGCCATCGCGCTCGGCCATCCGCTCGGCGGCTCCGGCACCAAGCTGATGACCACGCTCGTGCACGCGCTCCAGCAGAACAACAAGCGCTACGGGCTGCAGACCATGTGCGAAGGCGGCGGCATGGCCAACGTGACAATCGTGGAGCGCCTGTAACGATTCCAACCGGCGGATGGTGACCAGCGCGTGGATAACCGGCACAAGACCGTTCCACTGCTCGCCACGTCCCATCCGCCCAAACTATTCTAAACTACCACGAGCGGAAAAATCCGCCGGTCTACGAGGAAACACCAAGGAATTCTCCATGACGCATCCGTCGATTCACGCGAAGACCAATCCCGACAAGATTGCCTATCGCATGGCCGGTTCCGGTCAGGCGCTCACCTATCGCGAACTCGACGAACGCTCCAATCGTGGCGCGCAGCTGTTTCGCTCGTTGGGTCTGAAGGCCGGCGATCATGTCGCGCTCTTGATGGAAAACCGGCTCGACTTCATGGAGATCTGCTGGGCGGCCCAGCGCGCGGGGCTTTATTACACGGCGATCAGCCGTTACCTCACGCAAGACGAGATCGCCTATATCGTGAAAGACTGCGGCGCACGCGTCGTCATCACCTCCGAGAAATGCGCCGACGTGGTGGCGCCGCTGATCACCGACGGCGCCGATGCGCCGGTGTTCTATATCGTCGATGGCTCCCGTCCCGGCTTCCGCAACTGGCAGGAGGCGCTGGCCGCACAGCCCGGCACGCCAATCCCGGATGAAGTCGCCGGCTACGACATGCTGTATTCGTCGGGCACAACGGGCCGGCCAAAAGGCATCAAGCGCGCATCGGAGAACAACCCGATCGACGTGCCGAATCCGTTCTTGAAAAGGCTCTGCGCCGATATGTGCGGCATGACATCGGACAGCGTCTATCTGTCGCCAGCGCCGCTCTATCACGCCGCACCTTTGCGCTTCAACATGATGGCGATTACGCTCGGTGGCACCTCGGTGATCATGGAGCATTTCGACGCCGAGGAGTTCCTCAAGCTGGTCGAGACGCACAAGATCACCCAGTCTCAACTGGTGCCAACCATGTTCGTGCGGATGCTGAAACTGCCCGACGAAGTCCGATTGAAATACGATGTGTCGTCACTGAACGGCGCGATCCATGCTGCAGCCCCCTGCCCGGTTGAGGTCAAGGCGCGCATGATCGACTGGTGGGGACCGATCCTGATCGAATATTACGCCGGCTCCGAGGGCAACGGCGTCACCGTGTCCAACTCGCAACAGTGGTTGTCGCATCGCGGCACGGTGGGCAAAGCCGTCACCGGCGTCATCAAGATTCTCAACGAAGAGGATCAGGAACTCCCGGTTGGCGAAATCGGCACAGTCTATTTTGCCGACGCCCCGCAATTCACCTATCACAACGATCCCGAGAAGACGAAGCGCGCCTATAATTCCCGCGGCTGGTCCACGCTTGGCGATGTCGGCTATCTCGATGACGAAGGCTTCCTCTATCTCACCGACCGCAAGTCCTACATGATCATTTCCGGCGGCGTGAACATCTACCCGCAGGAGACGGAGGACGTTCTTATCACCCATCCGGATATCGCCGACGTCGCCGTGTTCGGCGTGCCAAACGAGGAGATGGGCGAAGAGGTCAAGGCCGTGGTGCAGCCGCACGACATGAGCCGCGCCGGCAAGGCGCTGGAAGCCGAACTGATCTTGTACTGCCGCAAACACCTGTCCCCGATCAAATGCCCGAAGAGCATCGACTTCGAGTCCGAATTGCCGCGCACGCCCACCGGCAAGCTGGTGAAGCGCCATCTGCGCGACAAGTACTGGCCGAAGAAGGAAAAGGCCTCGGCCTAGACCGCACTCTTGCGGCCCCGCATCCGCCGCGGTAATCCGCGGCGATGTCGCAGATCATTCCATCATGACGGCCGGCCTGCTGGTTTCCGCGGCGCGATCCGGCGCGGGCAAGACCACCGTCACGCTCGGCCTGCTCGCCGCGCTCGGACGACGCGGCATGGTGCTGCGTGCCGCCAAGGCCGGGCCTGATTATATCGACCCCGCCTTTCATAGGGTTGCCACCGACGCGCCTTGCATCAATCTCGACAGCTGGACGATGCCTCCGCCACTGCTGCATGCGCTGATGGCCGGTGCCACAACGACCGCCGATCTGCTGGTGGTCGAAGGCGTCATGGGCCTGTTCGATGGCGTACCCGACGTGGCCGATCGTGATGGCAGCAGCGCCAGTATCGCCGCGCGCTTCAAATTGCCGGTGCTGCTGGTGCTCGATGTCACGGCGCAATCGCAATCGGCCGCCGCCATGGTGCGCGGCTTCGCCAGCCATCACCCTGAGGTGTGCGTTGCCGGCGTGATCCTGAACCGCGTTGGCTCTGACCGACACCGCCGCCTCATCACGGATGCCATCGCGCCGCTCGGCATCCCCGTTGTCGGCGCCATCCCGCGCGACGCAACGCTGGCGCTGCCGGAACGCCATCTCGGCCTGATCCAGGCCGGCGAACACGGCGACCTTGCCACGCGGATCGCCGTTCTCGCAGACATGGCGGAGAGACATCTCGATCTTGATGCGATCATTGCGCTGGCCGCGCCGATCGAGCGGCAGCCAACACGCAATGCCGTGCCGGCATTGCCGCCGCCCGGTCAGCGCATTGCCCTTGCCGTCGATGCCGCATTCACCTTCATCTATCCGCACCTGATCGATGGCTGGCGCAGTGCCGGCGCGGAGATCGTGCCTTTCTCACCGCTCGCCAATGAAGCGCCGCCAGATGATTGCGATGCCTGCTGGCTGCCCGGTGGCTATCCCGAACTTCACGCGGCGACTCTCGCATCTGCGCAGACATTCCGAAACGGACTGGTGCGCTTTGCACTGACAGGTTCGGTCCATGGCGAGTGCGGTGGCTATATGGTGCTCGGTGAAGGCCTCGAAGACGCCGACGGCAACCGGCACGCAATGACGGGCTTACTCGGCCATACCACGAGCTTCCACAAGCGGCGCCTGCATCTCGGCTATCGCGAGGCGCAATTGCTATCCGACAGTCCGATCGGATCAAAGGGATCGCTCGTCCGCGGCCACGAATTTCACTACGCGTCGCTGATCGACCTGGGCCGCGATGAACCGCTGGTGGATCTCCGGAATGCACAAAACGAGCCCATGGCGGAACGTGGCGGACGGCGCGGCCATGTTACCGGCACGTTCTTCCACGCCATCGCGCAGGCCGACCGCTAGCGGGACTTAACGACCCCAGCGATCCTGCCAGATCTTCTCGCCAATCAGGCAATTCACGCGCGGCTCCCTGCTTGTGTTGGCGACAGGAATCGCGCGCGGCTCCGGCATCAGACCGGCGACTTCCATCACCAGCTTGGTGCGGATCGCTTCCTTGAATTTGTCGCGCTCCTTGATCGGCACGACGAAGGAGCCCGCGCCGCCGATCACGCAATCCTCGTAATAGAGATCGAGGTTCTCGATATCCATGGTCGAATAGGACAGTTCTTTCGCCATGATCGGCAGGCCATTGATGACGATGCCTTTGCCGATCGCCTCGTCGCGCGCGATCGTCACCGGCCCGCCATTGTTGTTGGGACCGTCACCCGAGATATCGATGACCCGGCGCAGGCCATGCAACTCGTTTGCATCGAACAGCGGCATGGCAAAATTGATCGCGCCCGAGATCGAGGTACGCGACGCCCGACGGATCGGCGTCTTCATGATTTCGGATGCCACCGCATCGGCAGACTCAGGCCCGTCAATGACACGCCACGGGATGATGACCTTCTGATCGTTGGAGGCCGCCCATTCGAAATAAGTGACGGCGATCTTGCCGGTGGGGCCGCTCTTGAGCGCGGCGAGGAATTCCTTGGAGACAATGGCCTGGGCATAGCCCTCGCGCTGGATCGCCAGCTCGTCCATGTCCATTGAATAGGAGACGTCGACCGCCAGAACCAGCTCGACATCGACCACCGGGTCCTGCTTGCTCTGGACAAATTGCGCTTTTGAGCCTGTCGCCGCCATGCTCGCGACGTCGCCGCCGGCCATCGCTCCCGCGACGAGTAACGCTCCAATCGAGACACACCAGCGCATAGCGGCCCTCCCGTTGATAATCGAATGGTGACACGCAAATGACGAGCCGCAAAGCAGGAACCCGCGGGCATGTTCACAATCAAGTCAGGGAAGCAGCGCGCCTGGATAAATGGCTCGGCTGATCGACAGTCGCTGGTGGTGCCATTATATTGAAGGCCGTATGCTCCGCCCGCGTGAGTTGCCATGCCCGACACCGTCATCAAGCCGACGATCAAGGCCAAGCCGAAGGTCGAGCGGCCGAAATTGTACAAGGTCATCCTCGTCAATGACGACTTCACACCGCGCGAATTCGTCGTGCGGGTGCTGAAGGCGGAGTTCCGCATGTCCGAGGACCAGGCCGCCAAGGTGATGATGACCGCGCATCAGCGCGGCGTCTGCGTCGTCGCCGTGTTCACCCGGGACGTCGCCGAGACCAAGGCGACCCGCGCGACAGACGCCGGCCGCGCCAAGGGCTATCCCCTACTATTCACGACCGAGCCGGAAGAATAATACGCGACCGCGTACTCCTCACGATGAGGGCGAAATTCGCGAGCCGGACTCATCAGCCAACCCGTAAACGCGCTCCGCCTTGGCGAAGCCGGCAATCGGGAATTCACCGAGCGCGGTCCAGTCCGCCTCGATCGCTCCGGCAAAGGCCTCCGACGCGACGATGGTACGCTGGAGATTTCCGGCGATCTTCTCCAGGCGTGCGGCGAGGTTCACCGCCGGGCCGATACAGGTGAAATCGAGCCGGTTGCCGCCGCCGATATTGCCGTAGAGAACCTTACCGACATGCAGCGCCAGACCGAAACGGAAGCGCTCCTCGGTACCTGCTACGCGATCCGACCAGCGCAGCGCTTCGACGGCAGCGCTGGCTTCACGGGCCGCCTCCAGTGCGTGACTGCAAACCGTCGAACGATCTGCATCGTCCTCGGCAATAGGAAACACGGCCAGCAGGCCGTCGCCCATGAATTTGAGCACCTCGCCGCCATGTTTGAGGATCGCAGGCACCTGACAATCGAAATAGTGATTCAGGATCTCGACCACACTTTCCGGCGGCAACCGGTCCGATAGCGCCGTAAAGCCGCGCAGGTCGGACAGCCAGATCGCGGCGCGCATGGTCTCGGTATGGCCGCGTCGGATCTGGCCACCGAGAATACGCCCACCGGCGCGGTTACCGACATAGGTATCGAGCAATGTCATCGTGATCCGCCGCATACCGATGACTTCGATCAACCGCGCCAGCGTCGGCAGCACCGTCTTCAGGGCCGCAATCTGCTCGTCGGTGAATCCGCCCGGCTGCTTGGTGGTCCAACTCGATGCGTGAAGCATGTTGTCGACGAAGGTCAGCGGGAGCGCGATATAGTCGGTGACCCCTTCCGCCCGCATATCGTCGAAAAACGGAAATGATTTGCTCGATGGCTCATCAAGTCGGCTTCTGACCTCAATGCCTTCAAGGAAGACGAGCGCAAGTGGGCTTGCGAGGAATTCAGGCGCCGACTGAATATCGAAATCGACCGACGTCATGACAACACCGGTATCCGGACGCCAGATGAAATTGCGGCCGAAGATTTCCGGGTGCAATGTGCGGATGAACACACCGACACGATACAGCGGCAGACCCGCAGCGACGAGCCGCTCGCAGCATTCCGCCATCATGCCTGAAGGCGTCGGCGCAGACCGCGCGCCGTCGCTGAGCCAGTCGGTAATCTCTCCGAGCTTGTCGGGCAACATGGCTGGCACTTTCAAACTCGCGCGAACGCGGGTTGCGGTCAGTCATGCAAGTCTAGCCGACCTGCCCGCGATGCCTAATGAAATGATCGGCGAGCACACAGGCGGCCATGGCTTCGGCCACAGGCACGGCGCGAATGCCGACGCAGGGATCGTGACGGCCCTTGGTCAGGATATCCGTGTCGGCACCGCTGCGATTCACGGTCTTGCGCGGGGACAGGATCGACGAGGTCGGCTTCACCGCAAAACGCGCGACCACCGGCTGGCCGGTGGAAATGCCACCGAGGATGCCGCCGGCATGGTTGGAGAGGAATGACGGGCCGTGATTGGTCATGCGCATCTCGTCCGCATTGTCCTCACCGGACAATGCCGCGGCGCCAAAACCATCGCCGATCTCGACGCCCTTGACCGCATTGATGCTCATCAGCGCTGCGGCGAGATCACCGTCGAGTTTGGCGTAAATGGGCGCGCCCAATCCCGCCGGAACGCCCTCGGCGATCACCTCAATCACCGCACCGATCGACGAGCCCGACTTCCGGATGCCGTCGAGATAACCTTCGAAGAACGCGGCCTTGTCCTTGTCTGGACAGAAGAACGGGTTACGGGCGACCTCGTCCCAGTCCCAGTTGCCGCGGTCGATCTTGTGCGGGCCCATCTGAACCAGGGCCGCTCGCACCGTCATCCCCGGTACGACCTTGCGTGCGATGGCGCCAGCGGCCACGCGCGTCGCCGTCTCGCGGGCCGACGAACGGCCACCGCCGCGATAATCGCGCAGCCCGTATTTGGCTTCATAGGTAAAGTCGGCATGGCCCGGACGAAACTTGTCCTTGATGTCCGAATAGTCCTTCGAGCGCTGGTCGGTATTCTCGATCAGCAGCGCAATCGGCGTGCCCGTCGTGACCTGCACGCCGGTCTCCGGATGCGCCATCACGCCGGACAGGATCTTGACCGCATCGGCCTCCTGGCGCTGCGTGGTGAAGCGCGACTGGCCGGGACGGCGGCGATCGAGATCAGCCTGGATCTCGGCGACATCCAGCGGGATCAGCGGCGGACAGCCATCGACCACGCAGCCGATCGCCACCCCGTGGCTCTCGCCAAAGGTGGTGACGCGGAACATATGGCCGAAGGTATTGTGGGACATGGGGCGCTCGCTGATTGAGCAGATGTCGTAACGCGGGCCGTCCGAGGGGTCAAATCGCTCCCGGTCGGCGGAAATCCTTAACTAAACTTGTCCATCCCGTCGGCATTGAACACATAGACCGAGCCCTGCTGGATCGGCATTTCGCTGACGCCGTCCGGCGTCTCATAACCCAGCGCAACCATCAGCGCCCGCGCCGTGCCGCCATGCGCCACCGCGACGGTATCGCCCGTGAGTCCGTCAACCCATTCGCGCATCCGCTGTTGCACTTCGGCATAGCTTTCACCGCCCGGCGCAGGCAGGCTCCATTTGTCGCGCAAGCGCGCCGCGAAAATGTCGGGATGCGCTGCTTCCTGCTCGGCCAGCGTGAATCCTTCCCAGTGCCCGAAGCCGATTTCGCGGAGGCGATCGTCGAGGCCATAATCGTGGTGGGGAAGATCGAGCCTGCCGCGCACCAGCTCCATGGTGTTGCGCGCGCGGCCGAGCGGACTGGAGACGAATGTGACATCGGCGCTGCTGCGCCCGTCGCGCGTCAACAGGTCCTTCAGCACTGTGCCGGCATGCGCCGCCTGCTCCCGGCCAAGATCATTGAGCGGAATATCCTTCGAGCCCTGAAAGCGACCGGCGGCGTTCCATTCGGTCTGGCCGTGGCGAATATAATAGATCGTTGGCTTCGGCATGGACGTCAGCAATCAATCCTTGCCGCCAAGCGAGATGTCCGGCGACTCCGGCCGCTTCATGCCGACGACATGGTAGCCGGCATCGACGTGATGCACTTCGCCCGTAACACCCGTGGACATGTCGGACAGGAGATACAGCGCGCTCTGGCCGACTTCGTCCGTCGTCACGTTCTTGCGCAACGGCGCGTTATATTCGTTCCACTTCAGGATATAGCGGAAGTCGCCGATGCCCGACGCGGCCAGTGTCTTGATCGGGCCGGCCGAGATCGCGTTGACGCGGATGTTCTTCTCGCCAAGGTCGGCCGCGAGGTAGCGCACGCTCGCTTCCAGCGCAGCCTTGGCGACGCCCATCACGTTGTAATGCGGCATCCACTTCTCGGCGCCGTAATAGGTCAGCGTGATGATTGAGCCGCCGTCGGTCATCAGCTTCTCGGCGCGCTGCGCGATCGCAGTCAGCGAGTAGCACGAGATCAGCATGCTGTTGGTGAAGTTTTCCTGCGTGGTCTCGATGTAACGGCCGTCGAGCTGATCCTTGTCGGCAAAGGCGATGGCGTGGACGACGAAATCGATCTTGCCCCACTTTTCCTTCAGCACATCGAACACCGCATCGATGGTCGAGGCATCGGTCACGTCGCAATGGCCGAGCACGAGGCCGCCGAGTTCAGCCGCCAGCGGCTCGACGCGCTTCTTCAGCGCATCGCCTTGAAACGTCAGTGCGATCTCGGCGCCCTGCGCCTGACATGCCTTGGCGATGCCCCAGGCGATGGAACGGTTGTTGGCCACGCCGAGAATGACGCCGCGCTTGCCTTTCATCAGGCCTGAAACTTCGCTCATGTCGTATCCTGTTTGCTTGGCAGGCAGCCTTCGCCACCGTGCCGATCCGGCCTTCGGGGTACACCAGCACTTGCGCCCGGTACAGCCCAAAAGGCCGGTTTATGCGGCTGTTTACAGTTCGGGCTTAACGCCGGAATAGACGGCCAGCCAAGGTGTTATAATGGATGCGGCGTATTTGCGGGCCGCCCGAAAATACCGTCAGGATTGCAACGGATGGCAGCAGCTCCATGGCACTAACAGCATGAGCGCCTTTCGCGAGAGCGTGGAAAGCATGATCCCGGCGCTCCGCCGTTACGCACGGGCGCTGGCGCGTGACGCGGACATCGCCGACGATCTGGTGCAGGACACACTGGTGCGCGCGCTGCGCTCCGAGAAACTGTTCATCGGCGGCGACCTGCGAAGCTGGCTCTATACGATCCTGACCAACCTCAATCGCAACCGCCGCCGCTCGCTGGCGCGAAAACCTGTCTTCACCGAACTGTTCGACAACAATCCGGATGCCAGCGGCACCGAAGCCGAAGGCCGTGACATCTCGCGCGCGCTCGCCGCGCTGGTCGAAGAGCAGCGTTCGGTGTTGCTGCTCGTGATGCTTGAGGGCCTGAGCTACCGCGAAGTCGCCGACATTCAGGGCGTGCCAATCGGCACTGTGATGTCGCGCCTCGCGCGCGCCCGCGCCCATGTCAAAGCCTATCTCGACGGCGAGCGCCCGGCGCTGCGCGCGGTCAAATGATTTAAAGGAAAGATGGTAATGACCGAACCGAACATTTCCGTGACCGAAGACGAATTGCACGCCTTCGTCGATAATGAATTGCCGGCCGAGCGTCGCGCCGATGTCGACGCATGGCTCGCGACACATCCCGACGATGCCGAGCGCGTCGCCTCATGGCGTGCGATGGCTGAGTTGCTGCATGCCCGTTACGATGCGATCGCCGACGAGACAGTGCCGAAGCGGCTGGGGATCGAGCGACTGGTTCAGCAGCCAAGGCGCTGGATCTACGGCGCCGTCGCGGCCACGCTGGTCGCCTTCGTTGCAGGCGGCAGCGCAGGCTGGCTAGCACGCGGCGCAGCGGCCACGCCGTCGACGTTCCGGAATTTCACGGTGGATGCGCTCGATGCGCACCGGACCTATGTGGTCGAAGTCCGGCATCCCGTCGAAGTCGCCGCGAACGAACGTGCACATCTGCAGCAGTGGCTGTCGAAGCGTGTCGGTTACGAGATCAAGGCACCCGAATTGGATGCGGCCGGCTTGAAGCTGGTCGGCGGACGCCTGCTGCCCGGCCCCGAAGCACCCGCCGCCTTCTTCATGTATGAGAGCCCGTCGGGCGAGCGCTACACGCTCTACACGTCGCGTGCGGCGAAGGCCGACGCCACCCAGATGCGCTATGCCGCGCAGGACAAGGATGGCGCCATGTTCTGGGCCGAGAAGGGCGTCGGCTATGTTGTGTCAGGCCCGACCGACAAGGACCGGCTCAATCAGGTCGCCCGCCAGATCTATGACCAGACGGAGAAAGTGGGGGGATAACGACAGCGAGGTATCGCTGTTCATCTCACCCCAACTCACTCCGCGGATGATACGGATGTCCGGCGCGCCACTTCTCCATCAGGGCTTCCAGCTCGGCATCGTTGCCGTCGGGCAGCATGATCCTGGTGGTGAAGTAGAGATCGCCCGCAGCGCCTCCGGCCAGCGGCAGGCCTTTGCCCTTCAGGCGAAATACCCGTCCGCTCGACGTGTTCTTCGGAATTGAAAGCTCCACGGCGCCGGTGAGCGTCGGTGCACGCACCTTGGCTCCCAGCACGGCTTCGTACAGCGTGATCGGCAGCTCGACGCGCAGGTCGTTGCCGTCCACCTTGAAATAGGCGTGGGGCGCGATGGTGACGGTAATCATCAGATCGCCGGGGCGATGACCGGGCGCGGTTTCGCCCTGCCCGCGCAACCTGATCTGCTGGCCTGACGTAACGCCGGCCGGCACCTTGACGTTCAATTCCTTGCCGGTCGGGAGGCGCACGCGCTTCTCGGCGCCCTTCACGGCCTCTTCCAGCGTCACCGTCATGGCGACGTTCAGATCCAGATCGGGCATCCCGCCGGCATAGCCGCCGGTGTCGAACTCAAAGCCCTGAGCGCCGGCGCGCGCGCCGCGCGGGCTGGCGCCGCCGAACATGCTGTTGAGGATGTCCTCGAAACCGCCACCCACACCGCCGCCGGGAAAGCCTTGCTGTGCTCCGGGACCGCCGCGGAAGGCATGCTCGAAACCGCGCTGCGACGCGCCGGCACGGCCGCCGCCAGGGAAGCCCTGGAAACGCGGCTTGCCCTCGGCGTCGATCTCGCCGCGGTCGAACTGCTTACGCTTGTCCTCATCGCCAACGATCTCGTTAGCCGAGTTCACTTCCGAAAACCGCTCGGCGGCCTTCGGATCGTCCTTGTTGTTGTCGGGATGATGCTTCTTGGCGAGCTTGCGATAGGCACTCTTGATCGCCGCAGCGCTGGCGCCCCGCTGCACCCCCAAGACCTCATAGGGGTCGCGCATCCGTCGTCTCTCCTTCAGGTAACTAAAAGGCGAGCCCCCGGCCCGCATGTTGGGTTTGCAGGCCGAAATTCGCCTGGCTCTTCATCTGGTGACTTCGTGTCATTTTTGCAACTGGGCTGCAAGCGGCCGGCTGGCGAAAACTAGCTCCGTTTCCACGGTTTCAGCGTGTGAACGTCCCAGCTGCCGCGCTCCCCCTTACAGGCAGCACCTTGCATCCAGCTTTCGCTGGTGCCGTTGACATAGCTGGCCAAAAAATCCCTGCAGGTGCGGCCTTCCGCGACGTAGGCACTGGACAATGGCGTCACCGATCCGCGCGCGCCGGTCGACGGGTTTTCCCAGGGCTGGCTGGAATCCTTGCTGCCCTTGCTGAGGACATCGCAGGCTGCCGTCCGCGTCAGGACAAGATCGGCTTCGGTGGGCTCGTAATTGGTGGCCTGGACCGATGCCGGCGAAATCGAGCCGGTGACGTCGCCGCCCTCCATCCTGGCCAGCGCGGACTCGTTCCGGCCCATACTGCAACCGCCGAGCGTGCTGCCGATAAGAATTGCTGTCAAAGCCGCACCGAGCGGGCAGATGGCCGATAGGCCAATGCGCAGCCGTGCCCTATATAGGTCTTGCCTATGCAGCGGCAGCAGCAAGCTCTCTACAACAGGCCAACGCAAGCGGAACTCCGGACATGACCGATACGACCTCGCCCATCAAAGACTCAACTCCGTTAACGTCAGGTGATTTTACGGCCGCTGCGGAACCATTTGCGCTGTTTTCCGAGTGGTTTACCGAGGCGAAGGCGTCCGAGCCCAACGATCCCAACGCAATGGCGCTGGCCACCGTCGATGCCGACGGCCTGCCGGACGTCCGCATGGTGCTGATGAAGGGCTATGACACCGACGGCTTCGTGTTCTACAGCCACGTCGCCAGCCAGAAGGGCCAGGAGCTCGCCGGCAATCCCAAGGCGGCCCTGCTGTTTCACTGGAAGTCGCTACGCCGGCAGGTCCGCATTCGCGGCCCGGTGACCCGCGTGACCGAGGCCGAAGCCGACGAATATTTCGCGACCCGCCCGAAACAGGCCCAGATTGGCGCCTGGGCGAGCAAGCAGTCGCAGCCGCTGGAAAGCCGCTTCGCCTTCGAACAGGCCATCGCCAAGGAAGGCGCCAAGCACCTGATCGGCGCCGTTCCGCGTCCGCCAGGCTGGAGCGGATGGCGCGTCACGCCTGTTCGTTTCGAGTTCTGGCACGACCGCCCGTTCCGCCTGCACGACCGTATCGAATTCCGCCGCGACAACCCGGCAGCAGATACGTCCTGGACCAAGGTGAGACTGTATCCGTGAACGCCGACAACGAGACGAGAACCAGACACGTGAACCATCCAGGATCGAACGCACCCAAGCGCACCATGCTGCTGACTGGCGCAAGCCGCGGCATCGGTCATGCCACCGTGATGCGCTTTTCCAGCGCCGGCTGGCGTGTGCTGACCTGTTCGCGGCATCCGTTTCCGGAAGTCTGTCCATGGGATGCCGGCCCTGAAGATCACATCCAGGTCGATCTCTCCAATCATGACGACACTGTCCGCGCCATCGACGACATCAAGGAACGGCTGAACGGCGGCGCGCTGCATGCGCTGGTCAACAATGCCGCCATCTCGCCGAAGGCCGAGGGCGGCGCGCGCATGGGCTCGATCGACACCGACGTCGCGACCTGGAGCCACGTCTTCAACGTCAATTTCTTCGCGCCGATCATGATGGCCCGCGGGCTGATCGAGCAGTTAAAGGCGGCCAAAGGCTCGGTGGTGAATGTCACGTCGATCGCCGGCTCGCGCGTGCATCCGTTTGCCGGTGCGGCCTATGCCACATCGAAAGCGGCGCTGGCGTCGCTGACCCGCGAAATGGCGTCGGATTTCGGCCGCCTTGGCATCCGCGTCAATGCCATTGCGCCGGGCGAGATCGACACCTCGATCCTGTCGCCGGGCACGCAGACCATCGTCGATCAGCAGATCCCGCTGCATCGGCTCGGCACGCCCGACGAAGTCGCCAAGATCATCTATGTGCTGTGTACGGAAACGAGTTCATACGTGAACGGCGCCGAAATCCACATCAATGGCGGCCAGCACGTCTGATCAGCGGTGACAGGTGAGACATGGTCATGCTGAGGGCCGCGCCATTCTGGCGCCCCCCCCAAGACACGCGGGACTTTCTAGTCCGCGTAAAACTTCCGCGGCATCGGCGCAGCCGCGCTGATCCCGGCGCTGGAACAATCGTCTTCGGATTCGCCGTCCATCAATCCGGCGCCGCAATGCCGGCAGGTTCGCGCAGAGATTGCCGGAGCTCTACCGGCCATGCGCGCCTGTTGATAGGACCTGAGATCGACGACGTTCCGTCCCGATGTTTCTGTTTTGTCAACCATTGCTGTCCTCATCGTTACTGACAGCGTTATGACAGCAACCATTAGCGCAACCGTTCAGCGGAACGCTCGAATTTTACCGGATAAATTGTGGCGGGAACCGCGCCGAGCCTATGATCATTAGGCTTTTCGAACGCGCATCGTGAATGCGTTTTGATAGCTGAAAAAGATTCAGACGCCCGCGCCTCTATGATCCCGCGAGCGCATGCTCGGGGTTGTCGAAGCGGTGCCCCCTCCTGAAACATGAGGGGTGGCGGCGCGCCTGACGGCGCAAATGGTGGTAATTTTCGCGATGCGCTCCGCCGGAACGCCGGCAAGCTGCAACCGCGCAACGCCTCACGGCGCGCCAC